>JAEUJK010000176.1 GCA_016794735.1 Gemmatimonadota bacterium
CGCGTGATGGCACCGCCCGCGGGCTCGGCGGAGTCGCCCGTGGCGACAGGCTCAGCCGCACGGCGCGCACACGCCAACAAGAGCGCGGTGGCGGCGAGCAGGGGGTAACGCAGGAAGGGTCTCATCTAACGATTGGAAGATGTCGATGGCAGCAGTTCGATCCCCGCTGCCCGCACAAGCCGTAGCCGCGCACGAGCCGCGTCGGCCTGCAGGGTGTTCCACGCGGTTGTCGCCTCGTGCCAGGCGCGCACCGCGTCCAGCCACTCCAGAAGCGAGGCTTCTCCTTCCGCAAACGCCGTGTCCACGGCACGCAACGCGGCCACGCCCTCCTCCCCGACATGCGGTGCGAGGATCGCTTCGTGTTGGCGTGCCGCCTCGAGGGACGCCGCAGCTTCCCGCACCTCCGCCCCAATGCGGCGTCGCCACTCCTCCGTCGCCGCGCGCATTCTGAGGGCGTCCGCCGCTGTTGCATCGACGGCGGCACCACGCCGGTCGAGGAGCGGCAGCGGGATGGTCACGCCGGCCACCAATCCGCGAAAGCCAGCGAGAGAGCCCGCGGTGGCGTCCGCCACCTTCTCCACCTTCGCGCCGGCGCTCACCACCGGAAGCGGCCGTCGCTCCCGCTCGATCAACGCACGCTCCGCCAGCGACAGCTCAACGTCCAACAACGCCAGCTGCACCTCCACCCGGTGTCGACCCGCGAGCGCCACAACGCTGTCGAGTGGCCCGTCCAGCACGGATGACGCCCGCGTGACCTGTTTGAGAACGCCGGAGAGACTCACCGGCAGGGTCAGGGTGTCACCCGCCCGCGGATCCAGGCCCAGCAAGGTTGCGAGATGCACCCGCGCCGCTCGGGCAGCCGACGCGGACGTCGCCGCGCCGCCGGCCATCCGCGCCGCCTCGAGGCGCAACCGACGCGCGGCGAGCCCCGACACGTCGCCTGCAGCCAGTCGTTGCCCCACAATCTGCACGGCTCGCTCGAAGGTCGCGCGAGTGTTCGCCCACGCGTTCACCTGCACGTCGGCCGCGACGGCGCTCAGCAATGCGTCACTGGTTTCATGATCCACGCTTGCCAGGAGACCTTCCAGTCGCCGCTCTTCCGCCTGACGACGGATGGCAGCGACCTGCAGCCGCGCCTGTCGGACTCCGGTCACGTCCAGCGGAAGTTCGACCTGCACGATCTGTTGGGCATTCGCCTGTCCGTTGCGGCTGGTGCCCTCACGACCCCACGAGACGGCTGGGTTCGACCACGCCACAGACTGTCGCTCACGGGCGCGCGCGGCCTCGATGGCGGCGCGCGCGCCGCGCGCGGAAGCGCTCCATCGGCGCGCCTGATCGAGCGCCGACACCAGGTCCAGGGGCGTAGAAGATTGCGCCCGCAGCGGGATGGCCGCGGCGAGTGCCATGGTCCCAGCAAGACCGCGAAAATGCGTGCAGAGGGTCGGCACGAGGATGGCGTGACAGGTCCGGTGCGCTCTCGCCACCACATGCGGCGGAACGCGAAGGCAATCCTGCGCGGAGAACGCGCGCGGACTTCCCGACCCGGTTACAGGTGCAACCGGGGGTCGGAGTTGTCAGGCCCGGGGTGGGGCGCGAGTGGGCGGACGCGGCGACGTCAGAGGGCCCGGGCGCGCAAGTTCCTCGCGCCGCCGCGGCGAGGGCCGCACCACGCGGAGTGCGCCGAGTCCCAGACCCGCCGGAAGATCGACGGAATCCGCATGATCCGCCGTTGCGACGGGGTTTCGCGAAAGGACCGTGGGCTCCAGACGCGAGTGCCGATGGTCATGACCACCCGCTACGTCGACACGCAGCCGTTGATCGGACGGACCATCGATCGCGTGGTGGTCCTCGCTGTGGGCGGCAGACGCCCCAGGAGCCTCGGCAAGGTGCGCATGGGCGGCCCCGTGCACGACGGCGGTCAGCGATGGGGCAAGCAGACCGCAAACGGCGGCCAGCACCAAAGCTCCCCTCTCTACCGCGACGCACACCATGTGGAGAACGTACCTCGGTTGACGCGGGCACGCGAGGCCTACAGCGAAGATCGACCTACGGCGGGCCTTGTTCCGACCAGAGACCGGTCCGACCGCAGCAGTTCGGCGGCGGCGCCATCAATGCGAGATGCACTCGACTCAACGCGCCGTCGTAGGTGCCGCCGCCGATCCCTGCTGCTGCCGCTCTCGCCAGAGCAGAAGCGTGAGCGCCAACGGCGCGGCATAACTCCCGGCTCGCTCGATGACCTCCCAGATGGGCGAGCCCGAGACATAGAACAGGGACTCGGTCGCCAGCTTCCACACGGCGACGAAGAGCAACAGGCCGATCCAGGGACGCAGGGCCACCAGCAGGGCGAGGCCGATCTCGACGTACCCGAGCCACACCATGGCGTCTGTCGGGAGCCCCATGGCCGCAGTGTGTCGCTGCAGGCTCGCCGGACCCACAAAGGCGCCTAACGCGCCGTGCCCCAGGAGGAGCATGCTCGTGGTCACCCGCAGCACGATCGCCAGAAGCCGTGGGGAACACGCGAACGGGGTGGTCGCATCGAGCGGCGCCAGCGCCTGGCGCCACGTCCGCGGGAACCCCGCCGCGACGAGCAGGGCCAACGGCACGCCATAGTTCCCCGCTCGCTCGACGGCCTCGAAAGCGCTCTCGCCCGCCAGGGGGCGCAGGAGCGCCGTCCACATGGCCCACCCAACCATGTACAGCAGGGGGAGCCTCGTGGGCGCGAACAACACGGCCATCCCGGCCATGACATCCACTGCCCCGACCCAGGGCATGATCCGCCAGGCCCACGACTCCGGAATACCAACGACCGCGAAGTACGGGAGCCACGCTGCCTTGGTGATGAATCCAAAGGCGCCGTGGCCGATGTAGCACAATGCCGCGCCGAGTCGCAGCACCCACCATGCGCGGGCCGCCGCATCGAGGCGTGATGGCGCCTGCGTGGTGAGGAGCTCCGACGAACGAACCGCCATCCCTGTCATGATCCGAGCCCGCGTCGAGTGTGAATCACACGGTCGCACCGGAGCCGTGCGCAGGCCACTACACGACACGCCAGCGGTCGCATCGCGTTGCGGACGGCGTGTCAGGCGCGGCGACGGCTGTCAGGGAAGCGACGTGGCGCCGAGGCTGGAGAGTACCTCGTGCGCCAGGCGTCGACTCACCGGCACGCGGGTCCCGTCGGATAACTCCAGCTCCAACTGCCCGGCGCGGGGTCGCTTGACGGCCCGCACATGACCCAGGTTCACGGCCGCACTGCGATGCGTGCGGATCAGGCAGGTCAAGCGCGTGCGACTGACAAACTCCGCAAGGGAATCACGCAGGACGTGACGCCGCCCCGCCGCGTGCACCACGACGTAGGCGCCATCCGCCTCGACCCACACGATCTCGGACACCGCCAGCGCGGTGCCGCCGTGCCGACCGCCGAGTAACACGCGCGGCACATCGGCGCCACCGAGGGCATAACGCACGCGTTGCAGCGCCTCGTCGAACCGCTTCTGCGAGACCGGCTTGACCAGGTAGTCGCTCGCGGCCACGTCGAAGGCACGCGCCGCGTGCTCCACATGCGCCGTGACAAAGACGACGTGCCGCACCGCCGTCCGGATCGCCTCGCGTGCCTCGAACCCGTCGACATGCGGCATGTGGATATCGAGGAAGACCACGGCGGGGCGCAACGCACGCACCTGGTGATGCAGCTCCCTCGCGTCGGCACACTCCCCGACTACGTCAAAGTCCGGCGCGCTCGAGCACAGCTGCCGCAGTCGGCGGCGCGCCAGCGGCTCGTCGTCCACGATGATGATGCCATGCCGCGGCGAGGCGATCATGAGGCGGCGAGGAGGGCAGCGTCTCGCGGGTGCATCCCCGAGACGTCGATGGGCAGCAGCACACGCACGGTTGCACCGCCCTCCGCTCGCGGGGTGAAGGTGAGTTGTGCGCCCTCGCCGTACGCCGTCTCCAGGCGGGCGCGCGTCGCCGCCAGCCCAACGCCATGCCCGCTGGTCCCCGGAGCGCGCACACGTGGTCCCGTGTTCTCAACCACCAGCTCCACTCCAGCCGAGGTGCCTTCAGCCGTGATGGTCACGAGCACCATCTCACTCGTGCGCTCCACCCCATGCGTGACCGTGTTCTCCACGATCGGCTGGAGCAGCAGCACGGGAAGCGCGACCTCCGATACCAGATGGTCGATCCTCATGCTGAACTGGAGGCGCGGCCCGAATCGCATTTGCTGGAGTGCGAGGTAGCGCTCCATCAGCTCGACTTCATCGCGCAGCGTCACCTGCTGCAGCGCATCGTCACGCAACGACGCCTTGAGCAGGTCGGCGAGTTGCTCGATCGCCGCTACGGCTTGCCGAGGTTGCACGTCGGCCACCAGGGCGGCAATGCCGTTGAGCGTGTTGTAGAGAAAGTGCGGCTGCAGCTGCGCGCGCAGCGAGGCGAGTCGTGCACTGTGCAGTTGCGCCTCGAGCTGCGCGGATCGTACGGTGCGCCGTTCGCGCTCTCGCGCCTCGGCGCGCCCCCATGCAGCCAGCGCGACGGCGCCATACATGGCCAGCATCAGCGGCAGGGCGTTGTACAGGGAGCGCAGCCATCGTTGCTCCCACGGGAATACGTTGGCGATGATCGGGTTCGCCACCTCGAGGCTCCACGTCGTGACCACCGCCTCGCCCGCGCTGATGGCGAGGAACAACGCGGCGTGCGCGCCGAGACTTGCCCCACGCAGCGGAAGGACGGGAAAGCGACCGGAGAGCGCCAACACCAACGGCAGTGTGCCTGCGAGATACACCCAACGAGGCAGTCCCACTCGCAGCACCGGCCACCATGTGAAGGTGCCACCGTGGGCGATGGTGATGTGTCGCACCTCGATGGAACTGATCACCCCCATGGCGAGGCACGCCCCCACCACCAACAAGATGGGGACGGCTCGCGAGAGTCCTGCTGGAGGTCTATCTGGGGGCACCGGACATCCGGAAGGACAACGACATGAGGGTCCCCGGCTTTCCGGGAGCTGGCGTGGCGACGAGCCGCAAGATGCCGGTCGCGCCCCTGCCCACCATCGTCAGGCTGCTGTCGGACACGGCATCCGCACCGAGGAGCGTGATGGCCCCGAGTTGGCGATGAAGTTGTTCGTATGCCGTGAGACGTTCCTCCATGGTGCGCGCGGGATTCGCCGTGAAGTTGCGCTCGAGGAAGGCTTGCATGCGCGCCACATCACCGGTGTTGAAGGCATCGACATAACCCAGCACCACCTGCACAAGCGGCGTTGGCGGAACCGCCGACATCGTCATCGCGGGATGCGCGGGTTCCGGGGCAGCACCATGACTCACTACCGCAGCTGCGGTGCCACCGACAGGGGTCGCACTGGCTCCGGGATCCATGGCCACCCAGTCGCTGAGCAGGATCCTCCCAACCAACTCCACGCCTCCGCTCGCGCGTGGACGCACAACCGCCGCCTCGCTCTCATTGATGGCACCCGGCGTAATACCCGGCACGTGTGTTTCAATCACGAAGTGATGCGTCACCACCAGCCGATTGGTCCCGTCACGCGGCCTGGTTGCGAGGATGGCGAGGGCCTTGGCGGGGCTCGGGAACGTCCGGAGCGCGGTGTCGATCGCTGGCTGGCGACCAACGGCGTATTCGGCCGTCTCGGTTGCGCGATACATGGGGCTCGACACGACGTCGCCGATGGGAACCTGGTACCGCTTGAGCACGCGACCGATCAGGCGGGCATCGCGTACGCCATCGTCACTGAGATTGCGCTGCAGTGCTCGTGTTGGGGGTATCGACGCGATCTCCTCCTGGAACGAACGATCGGTGCGCGTGTGCCGCAGCACGATGGTGTAGCCACCGCCCTTCAGCGCGCGCATCAACTCTTCTCCTCGCAACTCCTCCACCTGTCGTGGAGGGACAACGCCGACCGCCAGGGTCACTGCCATCAGGATGCTACGCATGCGAAGGCTCCTCGAGTGAATCGATCTTCGCACACCCTCGCTGAGCCTTCGTCGCTCGCCAAGCATCGCGGTCACGAGCGGTCGAATGGCGTTGCCGGTGACGCTGGCCCCGCACGGCGTGAACGGTCGCGCGAGCGAGGACGGGGCCGCTAGAACAAAGCTGCTGGCAGTCGCTGGTGGCCCGGCGGGACACCGTCCCCCGGGTTCGCAGGAGCCCCACTGAAGCTCGCCATCACCCCTGGGGCGACGTCCAGAGAGCCATCGTGGGGACGGCTCAGGCACCCCGGCCTACCGTTCGCCCCACCACTCGCGCAGGGACGAGCCGTCGTAGCGAGCTTCCTCCATCATGACCACGGCCCTCCCTGTTGACGCCCCGCCCCGCTGCCAGCTGAGGGCGTTCCACATCAACGGCGCCTATGCGCCGATCGATGCGCTCCAGATTGTCCACACGGCGCGCAGCTTCCCTCCTCACTTCTTCGAGACGTGCACCATCAGCGTGGTGGAGTCCGGTACGTCTCGGCTCAGCACCAAACAGGGCAGCTGGCTTGCGACACCCGGCAGCGTGATCGTCCTGGCGCCGGGAGAGCTGCACACCGCCGAGGTGGTCTCGGAGGAACCGTATGGGTATCGCAGCGCGTACCTCACACCGGATGTCGCGTGCGACGTGCTGCTGGGTCGCGGGGGTGACAACGCGGGAGCCGTGCTCGCCGCACATCGTGCGGTCCTCCCTCCGTCCGCAGCCGGCATGGCGTTTCGGGCGGCACATCGCGAGCTGGCGACGGATCCCGCAAGCACCGACGCCGAAGCTCGCCTGATTCAGTCGATGCGCACGCTCGTGCGGGACGCGGCCACGGGGTCTGGGGCTTCCGTGACCGCAGCTGACTCAGCCCTGGTTGCCGACGCCCAGGCGTTCCTTGGCGAGCACATCGCGACGCGCGTCTCGCTCCGCGACGTTGCGGCGCAATTCGGCATCTCACCGTTCCGGTTGATCCGCGTCTTCGGACGGGTGACGGGGCTCTCGCCCTACGCGTGGCTCGTGTTGTTGCGAGTGAACCAGGCGCGCCGCCTGCTCGAGGCGGGGGCTCCGGTCAGCGACGCCACCTATCGCTGCGGCTTCAGCGACCAATCGCACCTCACGCGCACCTTCCGGCGCACCTTTGGTGTTCCTCCTGGCCAATACGCGCGTGCCGCGCGCGGCTCGTCGGGAGCGACGCGCTGGACCGACCCGTGGCGGGCGCCGTCCGCAGTCGGGGTGTTCGCGCGGTAGCACACGTGGCCGGGAGCGGCCGCCGCTCACGCGTCTGCGGCGAGGAACGCGAGGAGGCGATCGACATCGCGCGCAATGGAACCAATCCCCAGCGAGGCCCGGAGCGCACCGACGGGTCGTCCGTCGAGGCAGGCCGCGAGCGCAGGCACGGTGAACCGGTCGCCTAACGCGTCCAGGCATGCGGTGACTCGCGCCTCGGACAACCCGAATGCCACCTCGGCGCAGCCCGGGTTGCAAAAGCAACCGCCACGGAGGGCAATGCCAGCGTCACGGGCCCGCGCCTCCACGTCCCAGTAGGGAACAGGCTCACCGGCGGAGGTCAGCACGCTGAAAGCCACCGTTCCGCCGCGATCCACGACTGTCGAGGGGCCATGTACCCGCACGCGCGGCGCCCCGTTGGCATGGGTGAGGTCGGCGAACCCCGCCAGCAATCGCGCCGTGAGGGTAAGGACGTGACAAGCCCACGCCGGGCGATCCGCCGCGCGCATGGTGTCCAGCGCCAACGCCACCGCTCCCGCGGCGCCAAACGCCGGAGTGCCGTCCTCGAACCCGTGAGCGCCTGCCGTGAGTTGGTGCCGCTCGTTGGCGACGGAGACCCAATCGACGGTCCCTCCGGCAAACCAGGGGCGTCGGAGCCGGGCGAGGGCCTCGTGGCGCGCGACGAGGGCACCGACGCCCGCAGGATATCCGGCGATCTTGTACAACGACAGGCAGATGAAATCGGGGGACACCTGCGACAGGTCCAGCGACCCGGTGGCCAGGACACTCGCGGCATCCAGCAACACGCTCCACCCCCGACGTCGCGCGTCGTCGACCAGCGAGAGCGCATGCCTGACGCCGGAGAAGTTGGACTGCGCCGGGAAGGCGAGCAGCGACGGCCCCATCGCGACCGGTAACCGTCCCACGGGATCATCGAGGCGCAAGCTGGGATCGAGCGGCAGCACGCACACCCGGGCTCCACCGCGGCGTGCCCATTCGCGCAGTCCATTGATCGAGTTGTGGTTGTCCGCCGTCAGCGCGAAGGTCGAGGTTTCCCCGAACGGAAAGGCTTCACCAACGAGGCGACAGGCGGCCGAGGCATTCTGCGTGAGCACCACCGCGTACTCCGCCGGGCTGCCGTTGAGGAATCCGAGGATGGCCTCACGTGCGGCGTCGAGGTCCCGCGAGGCGTCGGTCGAGGGCCCGTGCAGGGAGTGCGGATTGCCGAGGACAACGCGCGTCAACCGGTCGGCGTCTGCGCGCACCAGCGACTCGGGATACAACGCAGCGCCGGTGTAGTCCAGGTAGGTGAGTCCGGCCGCCTCGACGCGTGCCAGTTCGCGCGTGCGCCAGGCGAGGAACGGCGCATCGTCGCCGGACGCCACGATGGCCCCATCCGCAGCGGGTGGCGGCATCAGCATGTGCGACGCCGGCGACGGCCGCGAGGTTCGCTGGGGTCGCGGAAGGCGTCCGCGATGCCGGCAGCCAGTGGTCGTCCCCCGAACCAGAGGGACAATTCCCGCACCGGCCGAAATCGAGCGGCGGCAGCCGTGTCGGTTGCCGGGGGCGCAACGGGAGAGAGCACCTCATCCTCCCACCCGGCCATCCCATCATGCAGCACACGCGCGTTGGTCACTCCTCGCATCTGCAGCAGCACCCACCCCTGCGCTGCGTGTGCGCCCCCGTCGCTGTACAACACGACAAGTTCGTCCGGAGAGAACTCAAGCTTCGTCAGCTCCTGCAGGGAGTGCGGCGACGCACCCGGGATGATGTAGGTGCTGTCGTCCAGGCCATCCCGGAGATCGATGATCCGCAACCCCTGCTTGCCGTCGTGGATCCAGCGGGCGAGCGCAATCGGCTCGACGTGATCCTCCTCGCGCTCGATGGCTGCCGCGAGACCGGTGAGGGATGACGTCCCCCCACGCGGGCCCGCACCGGCGACGGCGAGCGCCATGGCGAGGGTGAGCCCCGCGATCTCAAGGCGCCGCGGTTGCCACCACGCGCCGCCATCCCGTGAGCCGCTGGCGCGTCGCGCAAGCATGGCCCCAACGGTGGCCAGCGCCACGATGATCGTGGCAACGCCCCAGGCAGGCAAACCCAGGTCCGCCGTCAGGCGTCGGCCCTCGTCAGGCGCAGGAAGGATCGCCCCGGCAAACGCGGGCCACACCAGGGGGGTCGCAATGGTCCCGACGAATACACCGGCGACGGCGGAGAGCCCGTCCCTGCGACCGCTCGCGGCGGCGACGCAGGCCGTGCCGGGGCAGAGTGCGGCGATGCCGAACCCGCCACCAAAGACGATCGCGCCGAGTGCCTGCGCGACGAGGTCGGTCGGCGGCATGGCGAGCGTGCGCCAGCTCATCCAACCGAGCGCGTCCGCCCACAACACACCAAGCATCGCCGTGCAGATGGCGCCGAACATCACGAGGACCACCGTGTAGTCGGTTCCGTTGAGCTGGCCACGGATCACCCGCGAGTCGCCGAGCCCTGCGCGTTGCAGGATGGCACCAAATGCCACGCCGGTCCCGAGGGCGATGGCCGTCTCCCTGGCCTCAAGCATGCCGCGCCCCCTGGCGAGCGAGCCGCGTCACGAGGATCGCGGCCCCGAAGGCGATCGGGATGAAGATCCACGCCCCCGTGGCGAGCAACGCACCCCCGGTGAGTGCCAGCCCTGATGTGCATCCCCAGGCGAGCCGCGCCCCCAATCCCATCAGTGTACCGCCCGCAAAGGTCCGCAGCTGACGCTCCGGTGCCGCTCGCACCGCCTCGCTCACGGGGCGCGACCCGGCCACGCGAGCCGCGATCGCCCCACCGATGAACACCCCCAGCACCTCGAACACCAGCCAGTCATCCCACGGGTCGACGTCTCCCGGGAGCCGCTCCACAAGCGCGGGCGGCGCGGTGTCACCCGTCCCCACCCCTGCCGCGGCCAGGAGCCGGCCACCGGTGACCGCGAAGGCCCCCGAGGCGCCAATGCCGCGGCCGGCCAGCGCGAACGACGCCAGCATCACCATGCCTAACGTGACGCCATACCAGAGGGGGTTGGTGCGCCCGGCGTTCATGGACGGGCGTTCTCCAGCGGGAGCTTGCGCGCTTCCCAATCCGCCATCGATCCGTCGTAGAGCCGGATGGCGAAGCCGGCCAGCCGGGCCGCAAGCAACACCGCGGTCGCCTGCTGGCCGATATGGCAATACGCGACCACGGTGTCGCCGGGCTGCACGCCCAACGTCGCGAAGCGTGCGCGCAATTCCGCGGGCGAGAGGAAGTGCAGCGAGTCGTCGGTGACGGTATTGAACGGGAAGTTGCGCGCACCCGCGATGTGCCCCGCCGTCATCACGTGATCGCGCTCCTTCATGCCGGGCCCCTCGAAGAACACCGGCTCTCGCGCATCGATCAGCCGGAACGACGGTCCCTGCTTCTGGCTGGTGACCCACGCGTTGTCCACCACGATCGAGCGATCCTGCTTGAGGGTGAGTCGCCCGGGCTTTGCCGCGGGCGGAGCGTCCCTGGTCACCTCGAGGCCAGCGCGCTTCCACGCGCCACTGCCGCCGCTCAACATGCGGGTGCGTCCGCCGAGCCCGGCCACCTGCAACGTCCACACAGCGCGCGTGGCAGGCGACACCCAATCCGCGCCGACAATCACCACCACCCGACTGTCGTCGGAGATGCCGAGCTTCTCCAGCCGCGTGCGAAGGTCCTGCTCGTCAGGCAGCTCGAGCGGCAAGGCGTCGGGCCGGCGCGGCGCTGAGAGGTCGGCGAGGGTTACCAGCCGCGCGCCCGGGACATGCCCGGCATTGTATTCCTCGAGGGGACCCACCTGCAGCAACACCAGCTTGGGGTCGCGCAATTCGCGGGCAAGCTGTGGCGCAGAGACCAGCAGGTCCTGTGCGCCGGACGTGGCAGAAACCGCAGCGGAGAGGACCACGGCGTGAAACACGCGAGAGATCATCGACGAACTCCAGGTTCGGGTGAGTGCCCCCCTATCCTGGGCTCATCGAGGCGCACGTGGGTGGAGCCACCGTGCGCGAGTTGTGCAGGATTCGTGGCAGCCGGATCACGGTCCGGCCCGGCAACGTCTGTCAGCGCTCGAAGCGGTACCCGTGCTTGAACACGGTGAGTACGTGACGCGGCTCCCCGGCATCGGCTTCGAGCTTGCGGCGTAACTCCGCGATGTGTGAGTCCACCGTGCGCGACAGGACCAGCGGTCCGTACCCCCACACTTCGCGCAAGAGCTCCAGGCGCGTGGCGACCCGCCCTTCGCGACGCACGAGGGAGAGCAACAGGTCGAATGCCTTCGGCGACACGTTGATCGTGGTCCCGGCCCGTCGAATCGTGCGAGCGGCGACGTCCACCGTCACGTCACCGAACTGGATCAGGTCGGAGGTCGGAGGCGCCCCGACGACGGACCGCCGACGCAACAACGCGTGCACACGCTCGAGCAACTCCACGAGGGAAAACGGCTTCGTCACGTACTGGTCGGAATCCAACCGGAACGCGCGCACCTTGTCCTGTTCCTCGCCGCGCGCGCTGAGGATGATGATTGGTAGTTCAGGGTGTGTTCCCCGCACGCTGCGAAGCACCTCGAAGCCGTTGAGGCCCGGAAGCATCAAGTCGAGGATCATCAGGTCGGGCGTCCACGCCGCCACCTGCGAGACGGCGTCCCGGCCATCACCGGCGGTGCGCACGTCGAACCCTTCGTGCCGCAGGTTATGCGCAAGCAGGTTCGCCAGGTCTGCCTCGTCCTCGACCACCAGGATGCGCCGTTCTGTCATGACGGCATGCCGCGCTCCCGGCGGGGGTGGTCCGGCGGAAAGGTCACCACGAAGCACGACCCGCCCCCGGGGGCGTTTTCGACCTGCGCCGTGCCGCCGTGCGCCAACGCAATGTCTTTCACGATGGCCAGCCCGATCCCGCTACCGCCTGCGGCGCGCTCACGCGCCTGGGCGCCGCGTTCGTACGCCTTCCAGATGCGCTCACGTTCATCCGGCGCGATCCCCGGGCCGGCGTCGATCACGGAGATCCTCACGGCCCCTCCCATGTCGTCGACGTGCACACGGACCGGCGCATCGTTCGCTCCGTACTTCACCGCATTGTCGAGGAGGTTGAGCAGGACCTGTCGCAACGCGTCGCGCTCGAGCCTCAGCGACGGCACGGCGTCACCGCTCACCTCAATGCGGATGCCACGGGGCGACGCGAGCGGGGCAAACTCCGCCGCCACCTGTTGCGCTTCCGCCACCGGATCGACGACCACGCGCGTGGCCTCATCGTTCCGGCTCCCCCTGGCAAAGCGCAACACCCCTTCCACCAGGTGCTGCAACCGCAGCACTTCCCTGTCGGCAAGGGCGAGGGCCGATGCACGCATCTCTTCTGAACCGGCGCGGCCGAGTCGGAGCGTATCGAGTACGAGTCGCACCTGGGCGAGCGGTGTCCGCAATTCGTGCGACACGTTGGCCACAAACGCCGTCCGCTCGAGCGCGAAACGTGCCTCGCGTCGCAGCTGCACCGCCCCGAGCAGCGTCAACCCGACCGCCACCACCAGCAGGATGAGCAGCACGGGAAGGTACGACGTCGGCGTCCCGCCAATGAGCAGCGTCCCCGCCAATTCGGGTCGCACGCGCACGGCCACCTGCACCGAGTCGAACTCTGCCGGAAGGTAGGTGCGAGCGGGAAAGCCGTATTCCAGCGGCTCGCGCGATCGGAAGATGGACCGCCCGGCGCGGTCGAACAACTCGAGATCGATGATGTCCTCGTTGCGTCGGTCGCGCACGAGGGCCGGTGGCAGCAGGTCCGACGCGTTGAATACCCGGCGGAACAGCGAATCGAGCGTCGCCGGTCGGTAGGCAGCGACATACACAATCGTGTCGCCCCAGTGGGTCGGCATGAGTCGCGTGGCGTACGCCCGCGGACCGCGATGATGCGCCTCGATCGCCACGTTGTACCCGCCCACGGGACGCAGCCGGGCGCGCACCAACTCGGTGAAGCGTGCATTGGTCCACTCCGGTGCCCCGCGATTCGTCGACGTCACCAGGTGGCGCTGCTGCACGTCGCTCACCCACTGCTGCTGGTCACTCGACCACTGGCGCGCCCCGCTCAGGCTGTCGGCCACACTCACGGTGTCCGTGCCAAGCGTGAAGCCGTAATAGAGCTCGGGCATGTGCCTGATCGTGTCGAGCGGGCATTCGCAGCGTGGCTTGAACCGGAGGAACCGCCACATGTCGCGGGCGTCCGGGATGATGTTGGCCTCGTGGTGTCCCTCCCCATGGTTCACCGGACCGAGCGACACGTCGACGATCTCGCGGATGGCGACGGTCGCGTGCTGGCGAAAACTCCACGCCGCAAAGGACGCGTAGTCAGCCAGCGCCCGCTCCGCGACGCGTTCGCCCGCCGTCATCGCACGCCACGAGGAGACCACCATCAGCGCGATGGAGGTAGCGCCTCCCACCAGGAGAAGCTGCAGCCAGAGGCTCGACGTCCGGGACCAGGGACGGGTTTGCATGGAGGAAACATTCCCTGCACCAGCTCCCGGCGGCAGCCTCGAGTTGTGTGGAAGGTGTGAAGAGGGCGGCACCGCCCGGGCGGCCCCACAGGCCGGTCGAGACGACTTGTCCCGCGCCCGCAGCGTCGGCGATCGGTCGCATGCCTTCCGTCAATCCTGTGCAAGCGATCCACCACGACACGCGCCATCGTCGGGTCGCCCCCTCCCCATTGATTCATGACGCCGCGGACGACGCGACCCACACTCGGCCGGGCCCGCCAACAACTGATCTCCGCAGGGCGTGTCATCGAACAGGGGATGAAGCTCGATTCTCCGGCCCGGGTACTCGTCGGACTGCGCGCCTGGCTGCAAGCGGCCAAGGTCATCCTCTCGCGCGACCTCCAGCGCGGCGCGATGGGCGCCCGCCGCGCCGTCGCCATCGTGGCGCAACACGCGGACGAACTGGCTCGCGTCACCGACCTGGGGATGAAGGCCGATGCAGTCGACCTCTCGACCTTGCGACATGTCCTCGTCGATGCCCGACGAGAGGCCGATACCCTCCTCGCATCGATTACCACACCGGTCGTGCGCAATCCCTCGGAGCCCACCAGGCCGGACGCAACATCGTGAGGCGCTGAGGGCATCGATCCGCGCCTCGACGCTCGGCCATCTGCGCGAGATGCCCAAGGATTCGCGGCGAGAAGCGGAAGCCGCCAACGGCTACCGACGCGAACCCTGCACGATTCGCGCACGGCGACCCGCCGGACCTCACGGCATCGACGCACGCAAGGGCCGCACCGTCCCCGGATGACTCCCGCCAAAGACGACGATGGCATCATACGCTTGGAAGAACCGGTCGTGGGTCGCGGGCAGCTCACCGCGCGTGCGCCCCTGCAGGTAGGCCAGCCGAGCGGCCTTCACGTCGAACAGCACCCATCCCGTATCGGGGATGGCCGGCCGGAGCCACGCCAGCATGCGCCCATCGACCTCCGCCGCACCGTTAGGCTCGTATTGTGCCTTCACGATGCTCATGCGCGTCGACGTCGATCCCTTCCCGCCCATCATGAGCACGTGGTAGCTGTATCCGCCCAGCTCCTCCGCGAGCACTGACGCGGTGGTCCCCAGGTCGAGGGTGTTGGTGTAGTTCATCCCGCGCATCATGTGCGAGCCACCGAACTTGAAGACGACCTTGTCTTCAACGCCGGCGGTGCGCGCCTTCCATGCGCGCGCGAAGTTCTCACGAAGGAACCGCGACCGTTCCAGGTTGGATTCGTATCCGCGCCCAGCAAGGAACAGCCGGTTGATCGATGCGGTCCGCTCGAGCAGGTCCACGATCTCTCGTGCACGAGCCGGGGCGCGTGGCCCCACCTCCTTCCGGATCGCCTCGAAGGTCGTGGCGGGCGCCGAGAAGGCAAACAGCTGCGAGGGATCCCCCGCATTGACCAACCGTGCGAAGCCTGCCTCGGCGCGCTCACGCGCCGCGCGCACCGCGGGCCCCGGGACGAGGCGCTCCAGTTCCGCGAGGTACTGCCGGTCGGCGTTCACCTCATAGTCGAGTCCCCAGATGCGCAACGGGCCGTCGGTGCCACGCCGGGACATCGCGTCGCGCAACATCGCGCGCTCCTCGCCGAGGACGTAGAACGGCACGGTCGTTCGCCAGTCGGCAAGGAGCGAGTCCAGTGCGGCGGACAAGGCGGCGTTCGATCGCGCACCGCGGGCCATGCGGTCCAGTTCGCGGCCCCGGAGGGGGCTCACCTCGATGGCGAGCGTGTGGAACCCGGCAGGACGCAACTCGTCGAGCAGCGCCCCCATCGCCGTGGGCGCTTCTGCCACGCCGTGTTCCTCGCCGAGCATGACGAATCGTGCCGCCGCGCTCTGTGCGACGAGGTGGCGCCCCCCGGTTCCGGCCAGCTTGCCGTCGACGATCGAGATCGGATGTCGATTGGCGATGAGGAGCCGCGTCAGCGTGGTGTCCTGCGCGTGACCCGGGGTGGCTGTGGCCGCGGAAACGAGGGCAAGCGTGAATAGGCGACGGGGCATCTGGCAGGGTGGCGAGGGTGAAGTCGCAACTCGTACACCGGTCGGAATATGGGGCAAGCGACGCTGATCGCCTTGCATGGGCTTGCCCGAACCCGAAGTCGGGATCACGGGTCAACCTTGTGCAAGACCCCGGCGCGGCAGCGTCGCACGTTGCCTGCGCCCCGCCACCTCCCCACATGCTGTCGTCCCCGCTGCCGTATTCGCATCGTGTCCTGCAGTCGCTGCGTTGGGCCACCGTCATCCTGATCATCGCGGGGATGCGGCTCGCCAGCCAGCCGTCCGTCCAACCCGGCGCGGCTTCGCTGCTGACGCCCGACACACGCCTGCACGCGGTGAACACGCGCC
>JAEUJK010000231.1 GCA_016794735.1 Gemmatimonadota bacterium
GTGTGTGCGCCGAGGTTGGTGTAGAGTGGGACGTTGGTCGACGTGATGGATTGCGGGGGGGTGACCAGGGTGGCGCCAGCGAGCATCGCGGCACCAAGCATCCCGATCGACCACCGCGCCGCGCGAACTTGCATGCGAGTCATGGCAGCACCGTTGGTGAATCGTCCTTCCGAGCTTTGGCCCCGCGCGGTGCGGGGCGAGCACTTGCTAGTGCGCTGCATGTGGCGGCGACCCGACACCGCATGTGGTCCGGCGGTCGTGTGCCGCGGTAGCGGGCTCGGCGGCGGAACGCCCGGCTTCGGGGTATGTTGACGGGTCCTCCACCGACTCGTGTCGGGCCGCCCGCCCGCGACACCACCGATGCCATGACTGACCGTCGTCACTTCCTCAAGACCACCTCACTCGCGTCCGTCGCGCTGGGGCTTCCGCGATCCATGAGAGTTTCCGCACCGCGCTTCGAGATTTCGCTCGCCGAGTGGTCGTTCCACCGCGCGTTGGGGCGCCGCGAGCTGGATCACCTGAATTTTCCGGTGGTCGCGCGAAAGACCTATGGCCTCGCTGCCGTTGAGCTGGTGAACACCTTCTTCAAGGACAAGGCACGCGACGAGGCGTACCTCACGGAGTATCGCCGGCGCGCCGACGGGGAGGGGGTACGCACGCTGCTCATCATGTGTGACGGCGAGGGCAACCTCGGCGACCCCGACGCCACGCGTCGGGCGACGGCGGTGAGCAACCACCATCGGTGGGTGGACGCCGCGGTGCGGCTCGGGTGTCACTCCATCCGCGTGAACGCGGCAAGCGAGGGGACATACGAGGAGCAGCAGCGCCTGGCGGCGGACGGATTGCGGTCGCTCACCGAGTACGGCGCGTCACACGGCATCAACGTCATCGTGGAGAACCACGGCGGGTTGTCGAGCAACGGCGAGTGGCTTTCCGGCGTGATGCGCATGGTGAACCATCCCCGCTGCGGCACGTTGCCGGACTTCGGGAATTTCTGCCTGCGTTCCGGCGCGAACGGGTGCGACGAGTGGTACGACCGGTATCGTGGGGTCACGGCGCTTATGCCGTTTGCCAAGGCCGTGAGCGCAAAGTCGCACGACTTCAACGACGCGGGTGAGGAGACGGGAACCGACTACACGCGCATGATGGGGATCGTGCTGGGCGCAGGCTACAGCGGGTTTGTCGGCATCGAGTACGAGGGCGATCGGCTGAGCGAGCACGAGGGTGTGGTGCGAACGCGCGACCTGTTGCGGCGTTTCCAGGGCAGCTGATTCGCACGAACCGCGTCACGCGGCCACCAGTCGACTCACCAACTTCGCCATGCGCCAGTTCGCTGTCCTGTTCGTGGTCTCCCTGCCGATGTTTGCGCGCGCGCAGGACGGCGCGCGGCCGCAGTTCGCAAACGGCGTTGCCCAGGTGGTGCCGGCCTTCGCCGATTCCTCGCGCTGGATCCGCCAGCGCTTGTGGGTGGAGACCGAGTTCGACTCCGACGGCGACGGCAAGCGTGATCGCGTCCACGTGGACGTGACGCGTCCCGGCGGAACAGCCAACGGACTCAAGCTGCCGGTGGTGTACGAGTCGAGCCCGTACTACGCCGGAACCTCGGGACCGCGCAATCACCTGTGGAATGTCCAGCAGGAAGTGGGTGCCGTCCCGCCAGCACGCACCTCGCAGCCGGAGATTGCCTGGTCCCCCACGCGTGAGTGGATCAGCGACTCGCACGTGCGCGACTGGGTGCCGCGCGGGTTCGCCGTCGTGCACTCGGAGTCGCCGGGTACCGGGTTGTCACAGGGATGCCCGACCGTGGGCGGCGCCAATGAGTCGCTCGCGCCCAAGGCGGTGATCGACTGGCTGAACGGTCGCGCGCGCGGTTACACGGCACGCGACGGGGGCAGCGAGGTGCGCGCCGACTGGGCCAGCGGCAAGGTGGGAATGACCGGGACCTCCTTCAACGGGACGTTGCCGGTGGCCGCGGCCACGACCGGTGTGGCCGGCCTCGAGGTGATCATCCCGGTCGCGCCCAACACGTCGTACTGGCACTACTATCGGTCGTTTGGTTTGGTGCGGCACCCGGGCGGCTGGCTGGGCGAAGATATCGACTTCCTGTACGACTTCATCAACTCCGGCGACCCCGCCCGCCGCGCCTGGTGCAACGAACACGTGCGCGAGCAGGAGATGCATGCCAACCAGGACCGCCGGACCGGGGACTGGAACGCCTGGTGGGCGTCGCGCGACTACGTGCCGCAGGTGAAGGGGATCAAGGCGGCGGTGCTCATGTCCCACGCGTGGAACGACTGGAACGTGATGCCCGAACACTCGGTGCGTGTGGTCGAGGCACTGCAGAAGCAGGGCACCCCGGTCGCGGTGTACTACCACCAGGGTGGTCACGGCGGCGCCCCACCGCTCGAGATGATGAACCGGTGGTTCACGCGCTACCTGTTGGGCGTGGAGAACGGTGTCGAGAAGGACCCGAAGAGCTGGATCGTGCGTGAAGGGCAGAATCGCATGGAGCCGACGCCGTATCCGGCATATCCGCACCCGGAGGCACGCGAGGTCGCGTTGTACCCGGCCGGTGCAGGGCGCGGGCGTGGCGAGCTGGTGATCTCACGTCGCGCGGGGCAGGGCAAGCAACCCCTCGTCGACAATGTCGCGGTGGCTGGTGACTCGCTGGCCCGGTCAACCACATCTGAACACCGGCTGCTCTTTGCCACGCCGGAACTCACCGAGGCGCTGCACCTCTCGGGCACGGCGCGCCTGACGGTGCGCGTGGCGTCGGATCGACCCGCGGCCAACTTCAGCGTGTGGCTTGTCGCGTTGCCGTGGACCGACGCGGCGCCGCGTCAGCCGAACTTCAGCGTGATCACGCGCGGATGGGCGGACCTGCAGAATCGCCGCTCGTTGTCGAGCAGCGAGCCGCTCGTGCCGGGCGAGTTCGTCGAGATGACCTTCACGCTGCAACCCGATGACCAGGTGATTCCCGCGGGGAAGCGCATCGGGCTGATGCTGTTCTCCAGCGATCGAGACTTCACGCTCTGGCCACGCGCGTGGACCACGTTGACGGTGGACCTGGACGGCACATCGCTGGTGCTGCCGCTGGTTGGCGGGGCCGAGGCGTTGCGTCGCGCGACTGGCGGGCGGTAACGGGGCCGGCGCCGCGCGGGCGCTATCGGCTTCGCGGCGGGGTCGCTCCGTCTGGGGCGACCCCGCTCGACTTCACTGGCGTGGCGCGATCAACTGCTCGCTCATGGTGCGCAGTCGCTCACGCGCGGCCGCGTCATACGCCTGCGCGTTCGCCTTCCATGGCTTGAGCTGGTTGAAGAACGTCCCCGTCGGCTCGTTGGTCGTGATGGCGTTGACCACCGACTCGACACCTTCGGCGATCGTGCTGCGCGGCGTCACGTTCAGGGCCCGGGCCATGGTCGTGGCCATCGTCGTGGCCGGATGCAACGAGTAGGTCCGCACCCCCTGTCGCTCCAGGTCGGGGGCCATGTCGATCGTCATGAGCACCTGGGCGAGCTTGCTCTGCGCGTAGCCACGCCCGCCGTTGTACCCCTTGCTCATCATCAGGTCGTCGAAGTCGAGTGGGGTCTGCGAACCGGACGACACATTGATGATGCGCGACGGGGCACTGGCCACGATGAGCGGCAGCAGTCGTTTGGTCAGGAGATAGTGCGCGAGGTAGTTGACCGCGAAGTGCAGTTCGTACCCTTCGGCGCTGAACTTCCGGGTGGAGTCGAAGACGAGCCCGATGCCGGCATTGTTGATGAGGATGTCGAGTCGTTTGTGGTCCCGCAGGACGGCGTCGGCCAGCCGACGCACCTCGGCGAGCGATGCCAGGTCGGCCTGGTAGAATCGCGCGCTTCCCTTGCCGGATCGGGTGATCTCCTGCACGAGCGAATCACCGCGGGGCGCGCTGCGCCCGGTGATGAGCACCTGCGCCCCGGCGGCCGCGATACGACGCGCCACGTCGCGACCAAGCCCATCGGTGGAGCCGGTGATGAGCACGACCTTGCCGCTGAGGTCGGGCAGCGGTGGCGCCTTGGCGAAGGTGGTCGAGGGCTGCGCGAGGAGTGGGAGCGCGCCGAACAGCAGCGCGGATGCGACAGCCACACAGCGGGCGAACACGGACTTCGGCAAGCGACGACGGAGCGAGCGCATGGGAGATGGAAGAGTAGGACTGTGCGGCGCAGCAGGCGGCAGGTCAGGTGCTCTCTACGTGCCGCCGCGGATCACCCGCACCGTGACCGACAGCTGACCGACGTGACGCATCGCGTGTTCCGCACCGTGCACCAGGCAGCCAATCACGGTGGACGGCAGTTGCTTGCGACCCACGCCGCGGAAGTCGCCGAGGGTGCTGACATCGACGGTGCGCAGCTCCGCGACCGCGCGATGCACCTGGGCGCCAAGCGCCGCGATGATGACCGGGATGTCGTGGGGTGTCACGGGCTCCTTCTCGCCGGCGAGCGCAGCGCGTTGCCCGTCCGTGAGCGCCTCGCCGCGGGCGTAGGTGAAGAGTCGATCGATGACACCCGCCATATGACGCACGTGAAAGGCGGGGGACGCCACGCCGGCCGGCCGCGCGTTCCACTCGTCGGCCGCCAGCGGCGCGACGATCTCCTCGACACTCTCCAGCACCTGCAGGAGGATGTGCGCCACGGGCTGCAGGACGGGAGGTACCCCGTCCACCGGTCCTCGTTGCCACCACTCGGTTTCGGCCATCGTCTCAGCTCCCGGCGCGTACAGTGCCCGTCATGACAGTGCGACAGGAACCGGTCACGGCAACTTCACGCCGCTCGAATCCCCGCGCATCCACAGGCACGTGGTCGCGCCGCACCGCCGGACCACGATCGTCGTGCCGTTCTGTTCGCGCAGCACGCTGCGCACGATGAACGAGGTGTCCGACGCCGGCTCCAGCACCACGTCGTTGGCCTCGTAGCGCGCGGTGAGCAGCGAGTCACGGACCTGCACGGGCATCAGGCCCCATCGCGTCATGTACGACCCGGCGAACGAGGCCAGCCGGTCCGGGGCCATGCGGTATCCCGTGCCTGGCACCGCCGCTGGCGCCGGGGCCACCTGGTACGGGTCTGCCGGCGCGCCGGCCATGCGCTTCAGCAGGTTCACCAGCAGCTGGACCTTGCCGTAGTCCACGAGGTTGAAGACGATCGCGATCCCCAGCTTCTGCTCCGGGATCATCACGAAGAGGGATCCCATCGAGATCACGCTCCCGCCCTTCATGGTGAGCGTCGCCCCGCCCATCTCGTTCACTTCCCAGCCTAACGCGTAGGTAGTGGGACCCCCGAGTTCACTCTGTCCCTTCTGTTGGGGCCGCAGCAGCTCGGCCACCGCCGCCGGGGACAACAGCGCCTTGCCATCCGGGAGCGTGCCCTGGCGCAGCAGCATGCGGAGGTAGGTCCCCACGTCGGCCGAGGTCGAGGTGAGCATCCCCGACCCGGTCCACTCACGACTCGCGGCCGGGGGACGCGGCACGGGCTTGCCCGTCGTGTCCTCGCGGTAGCCGAGCGTGCGTCCCATCGCCTCGCCACGCCAGAACTCCGCCGTGCTGTGCCGCATGCCTAACGGGCCGAACACCCGCTGCGCCATGTAGTCCTCGTACGACAGGCCACTCGCGTCCTGCACCACCAGCGCCGCGAGGGAGAAGCCGCGGTTGGAGTAGACGAACCCCTGTCCCGGCGCAAAGACGAGCGGGTGTACGAGCATGTCCTCGCGAACCAGGCGCTCCAGCGCGCCCGCCGTGGTGTCGGCGCCGGCGCCGTATGGGTCACCCGAGAAGCCGAGCGGGAGCCCCGAGGAGTTCGTGAGCAGGTGGCGCAGCGTGATGTTCGCGACGCGGGCGTCACGGGCCGGCGTGGCCTGCATCACCTTCACGTACCGCGTGACCGGCGTATCCAGTGCCACCTTGCCGGCATCGACGAGCTGCATCGCCGCGAACGAGGTGAACGTCTTGCTCGTCGAGCCAATCACGACCGGCGTCGAGTCGGTCATCGGGCGCTGCGCCGCGAGGTCGGCGTAGCCGTACCCCTTGCTGTGGATCACCGAGTCGTTGCGGACGATCGTGATCGCAAGCCCCGGCACCTTGCCATCGACCATGCTCGCCGCGACCAGCGAGTCCACGGTGAGGTTGAACGGCGTCGGTGGTGGGGGCGCCGGCTCGGACGCGGTGCAGGCGGCAACGAGGGCCAGGACGGCAAGCGAACGGACGAGGCGCATCGAACATCGGGGCGCAGGGTTTGGGAGCCTCAAATGTGGCACGTCGCGATGCGCGCCACATCCCCGCTGCGATGTCAATCCGCCTAGAACTCGATCTGCGCCCCCAACTCCACCACACGGTTCGGCGGCAGTCCGAAAAACTCCGACGCCGAGCGTGCATTGCGCGACATGAGGATGAAGAGCCGCTTGCGCCACCGCATCATGGCCGACGTGCCGCTGGCCAGGAGTCGATCGTGGCCCAGGTAGTACGTCGTGTCCATCGGTCGCGTGTGCAGCCCGTGCACCTCGCAGCGTTGCAGGACGTCGGTCACGGTCGGGGTCTGCATGAAGCCGAACGTGGCGTGAACCCGGAAGAAGCCGCCACCCAGCGGCGTGCACTCCACGCCGGTGGCGTCGTCCACCGTCGGGACGTTGGCCGACGCGATCGAGAGCAACACCACCTGCTGGTGGATCGCCCGGTTGTGCTTGAGGTGATGCAACAGCACCACCGGCGCACCCTCATCGTCCGACGTGAGGAACACCGCGGTCCCGGACACGCGCGGAATGCGACGGCGCTGCAGGTCCTCGAGGAGGAGCGGGAGGGGGATGCTCGCCTGCCGCATGCGGGCGGTGATCACCGCACGGCCCCGGTGCCAGGTGGTCATGAGCACCACGAACGCCAGCGCGATGCCTAACGGGACCCACCCGCCACTGCCGATCTTGAGGGCATTCGCCCCGAGGAAACTCAGGTCGAAGGCCAGGAAGGTCGCGGCCAGCACCGCCACACGCCCAGCCGACCAGCCCCACCGGGCGCGGGCAATCACCGCGAACAGGATCGTCGTGATCACCATCGTCCCGGTCACCGCAATGCCGTAGGCCACGCTGAGCGCCCCCGCGGTGCGAAACGACAGCACGATCACCACCGTGCCCACCATCAGGAGCGTGTTGACCTCCGGCACGTAGATCTGGCCGCGTTCCCGCGCCGACGTATGGATGATGCGCAGCCGCGGCGCGTACCCGAGTTGCACGGATTGCTGCGCCAGCGAGAACGACCCCGAGATCAGCGCCTGGGACGCGACGATCGCCGCCAGCGTCGCGATGACCAGGAGCGGATAGAGAAACCAGCGCGGGGCCAGCAGGTAGAACGGGTTGGCAATCGCCGTGGGATCCCGCAGCAGCAGCGCGCCCTGCCCGAAGTAGTTGAGCACCAGCGCGGGCAACACGAGGGTGAAGGCCGCCAGTCGAATGGGGCGTTTTCCAAAGTGCCCGATGTCGGCGTACAACGCCTCGGCGCCGGTGACGGCGAGGAACACCGCCCCGAGCACCGCAAAGGCCGTGAAGCCGTTGGTGGTGAGGAAGCGGATGCCGTACCACGGATTGGCCGCTGCGAGGATCCGCGGGTCACGCGCCACCTCCACGGCGCCCAGCACCGCAATCGTGAGGAACCACAGGAGCGTGATGGGGCCGAACGCCTTCCCGATGCTATCGGTGCCGCGGCGTTGCACAAGGAACAACACGACGAGGATCACCAGGGTCGTCGTGAC
The DNA here is from genome assembly GCA_016794735.1 of Gemmatimonadota bacterium. Taxonomy (GTDB): domain Bacteria; phylum Gemmatimonadota; class Gemmatimonadetes; order Gemmatimonadales; family Gemmatimonadaceae; genus RBC101. The sequence continues at coordinate 7,752 of JAEUJK010000231.1, forward strand.
GACAAATGGCTTGAAGGCGGGCGTGACCACCTCGAGCCCCTCGATGGCACCAAGCACGGAGATCGCCGGCGTGATCATCCCGTCGCCGAGCAGCAGGGCCGTGCCAAAGACACCAAGAAGGACGAGCATGGCGCGTCCGCGCACCGGCTTCCCGCCCTCGCGGTCCTGCAGCAACAACGCGAGCATCGCGAGCACCCCACCCTCACCGCGATTGTCCGCGCGCAGGATGAACACCAGGTACTTCACGACGACGACCAGGAACAGCGACCAGAGGATCAGTGACAGCAGCCCATACACGTTCGCGGTGTTTGGGGCGAGTCCGTACGCGTGGCCGAAGGTCTCGCGAATGGTGTACAGCGGGCTCGTGCCGATATCGCCAAAGACAACGCCGAGCGCGGCCAGGGTCAGGGTGGCAAGGCGTCCCGAGCCCGCATGGTCGGGGGTGTGGCTTCCCTCGCTCGACGCGGCAGCCGTCGGCGCGGGCGGAACAGGTGCGACAGTGGTGGACATGATCGAGCGAGAGAACCGGTCCGACGTTTCGGGTCATCACGACCGACCCGGACGCGGCACCAGCAACAGGCCTTCCCTCGAATATTCGACGCGCGGACCCCGTCACCCGCGCTAAGAACCCATTAAAACCGGGGGCGCCGACCCCTGCGTGTGGCGGAGCCAATCTGCAAAGGACGATACCTTTCAGCGTGCCCCCAGACTCCGAGCCTCGAGCGTCGGCGGATCCTCGCCCCATGGCGCGAGTGCTCATCATTGACGACGAGCCCCGCATACGCGCCGTCGTTCGCGCGGCGTTGCGCGACGACGTGGAGGAAGTGCGCGAGGCCGGGACGGCCGCCGAAGGGCTCGCGCTCGCCTCGGTCTTTCGCCCCGACCTCATCGTGCTGGACCTCGGCCTCCCCGATCGCGATGGATTGGCCGTCTGCCGTGACCTGCGGGCATGGACCGACGTGCCCATCGTCGTGCTCTCGGCGCGCCACGCCGAGGACGAAAAGGCGACGCTGCTCGATGCGGGCGCGGACGACTACGTCACCAAGCCCTTTGGTGATCGCGAGTTGCGGGCCCGGGTGCGCGCCCAGCTCCGGCGCGCCCGCATGCGGCCGTCCGACGAATCCAGCGCCCCGCTTGTCGTCGGCGACCTCAGCATCGACGTCGCCCGCCGCCAGGTGAGCCGCGGTGGCGCCGCGGTACACCTCACCCCCACCGAATGGGGACTGCTGGTCGCGCTGGTGACAAACGCGGGAAAGACGATGACGCACCGCCAGCTCTTCCGCGCGGTGTGGGGGGACGTGCACGGGGATGCGCACCAGTACCTGCGTGTCTACGTGGCGCACCTGCGGCGAAAGATCGAGCAGGATGCCGTGACCCCGCGCTACATCATCACGGAGCCGGGCGTGGGCTACCGGTTTGAGCCCGGTGGCTGACCGGCCCATGTCCGCACCGCTCACAGACGATGAACCTGTGCGTGGCCGGTGGTGGCTCACGTGGGGGCTCTGGGCGCTGCTCTTCGCTGCGGTCCTTGCCGGGCTCGTGGCCCTTCGCCCCATCCTCGACAAGGCGCACGTCGCGCTCGCCCTCCTCATGGTCGTCCTGGGTGGGAGCGCCGCAGCCGGGCAGCGCCTGGGGATCGCCCTCGCCGTCGCGGCGTTCTTCGGCTTCAACTTCTTCTTCGTCCTTCCCTATCACACGCTGGTCGTGGCGCACCCGCTCGATTGGTTGGTGCTCGCGATCTTCCTCGCGACAGGGCTGGTCGGCGCGCGTCTCCTGGCCCGCGCGCAGGAACGCGCAGAGACGGCACGCCTGCGCACGCTCGAGGTCGAACGTCTGGCGGCACTCGGCGCCGAGACCTTGAGTGCGGGTGGGGCAGAGGTCGCGCTGCACGGTGTGCTGGACGTCATCCGCACGACGTTGCGCGTCTCGCAGTGTGAGATCCTCCTGCCGCGCGGGGCGTCGCCAACACTCGTCGCCCGGCTGCGGGGCGTTGGGGATGGTGTGGCCACCGGCGGCGAGCTCGCGAATGCACTCAGCCTTGCCGCCTGGGTGGGCGAGCGGCGTGCGGTCGCCGCGGAATGCGCGGACGGCACCAAGTGGACCAGCGAACCCTCCGGCGCGGGGATGTCGCACCGGTGGCCGCCCCCGGGTCGCGCGCTGCGCGCCCTGTACGTCCCGCTGCAGGTCCGCGACCGCCTGGTGGGGGTGCTGAGCATCGCCAACACCACGGCCTTCACCCTCGACCCGAGCCAGGAGCAGTTCCTCAGCGCACTCTCGTACTACGCCGCGTTAGGCGTGGAGCGGGTGGCGCTGGTGGCGGAGGCCGAACGCGCCGAGGCGTTTCGCGAGGCCGACGCACTGAAAGCGGCGCTGCTCACCGGTGTGTCGCACGACCTGCGCACCCCGCTCACCACCATCAAGGCGCTCGCCCAACGGTTGCGCGCCCGCGGCGATGCGGACGCTGGCACGATCGAGGACGAAGCCGACCGGCTCAATCGGCTGGTGGCCGACCTGCTGGACCTGTCGCGACTGAACGCGGGGGCCCTCCCGCTGCGCCTCGAGGTGAACGCCGCCGAGGACCTCGCGGGCGCTGCGATCCGGCAGATGGGTCCCGCACTCGCGCCCGGCCAGGTGACCACACGCATCGAGGGCACGGCCAATGGGGAGGCGCCATTGCTCCTGGGGCGGTTCGACTTCACCCACGCGTTGCGCGCCCTCGTGAACCTGTTGGAGAACGCACGGAAGTACAGCCCACCCGGCGCG
>JAEUJK010000256.1 GCA_016794735.1 Gemmatimonadota bacterium
CTGGCAGAGCGTGACTACGCCCTCGCCGCTGCCGTCGGCGAACGCATCGGAGGATCCCGACCATGAGCCGCTTTCGTGCTGGTCAACGCTACATCGTGGTGGCAGCCCTCGTCGGTGCCTGCGGCTCACCGCCACGCGAAACGAAGGCCGCGGCCGACTCCGGCGCGGCGGTTGCTCCAACCATCCGACTGACACCGGAGCAGGTGGCGTCAGCCGGCATCACCATTGGGGACGTTGTTCAGCGCCCGCTCGGCATTGCCATCGAGGCAAGTGCGCAGATCGAGGCAATGCCGGATCGCGTGGGCCGCGTGGGCTCCCGCGTCGCCGGGCGCATCGTTCGCGTGGCCGCCGGTGTCGGCGATGTCGTTCGCGAAGGCGCGGTGCTCGCCGTCGTCGACTCGCCGGATCTCGCGCGGGCCAAGGCCGACTACCTGAGTACCCTGGCGGCGGCCAACCTCGCGCGTGCTACTGCCGATCGCGAGAAGGCATTGTTTGAGCGACGAATAAGCGCCGAGCGGGAATGGCGGCAGGCGGAGGCCGACGCCATTCGAGCGGATAGCGAAAAGGAAGCTGCCGAGAACCGGTTGCACTCGCTCGGCGTTCCCGATGCCGAGCTCGCCGCCCTGCAGAATGAGGGGCACTACACATCGACCGTTTCCCTCACCGCGCCGTTGAGCGGTACAGTCGTCGAGCGGTCGGCATCGATAGGTCAGGCGGTGGAACCCGCCGACCTCCTCTTCTCCATCATGGACCTGCGCCAGGTGTGGATCGTGATGGATGTCTTCGAGAAGGACTTGCGGTTCGTCTCCGCGGGACAGAGCGCGATCGTGACGGTCCCGGCATATCCCGGGATGACCTTCGCCGGGCGGGTTGCCAACGTTGGCGTTGTGCTTGAACCGCAGACGCGCGCGGCCAAGGTGCGCGTCGTCCTCGCCAACCCGGATGGTCGGCTCAAGGCGGGGATGTTCGCGACCGTCGAGATTCAGGCTGCCACGCGTGGTGCGGGCACAGGCCTGTTTGTCCCAGCGGGGGCCGTACAACGTGATGGCGCCGATAGCGTCGTCTTTGTGTTGCGCACGGACGGGGCCTTCGAACCGCGGCGCATCACGAGCGGACAGGTCTCGCGGCAGTGGATCCAGGTCCTGAAGGGTCTGGGCATCGGGGACCGCATTGCCGTGACCGGGTCCTTCACGCTGAAGGCCGAGTGGCGCAAGAGTGAGTTGGGCGAATCCGATGAGCACCAGGAGACGCCATGATTGAACGCATCCTTGTGTGGGCGCTGGGCAATCGCGTCCTCGTTCTGGTCTTCAGTATCCTCCTGTCCGGTGCTGGCATCGTCGCCCTGCGCAACCTGCCGATCGACGCCGTGCCCGATGTGACAAACGTTCAGGTGCAAGTGCTGACTACCGCGCCAGCGCTCGGGCCGGAGGAGGTCGAGCGATTCATCACCACGCCGGTGGAGATCGCAATGAGCGGCCTCCCCGGGCTCGACGAAGTCCGTTCGGTGTCCAAGTTCGGACTCTCCGCCGTGACCGTCGTGTTCGCCGAAGGCACCGACATCTACCATGCGCGCCAACTCGTCAACGAGCGCGTGCAAACGGCCCGCGAAGCGATCCCGGAGGGGTATGGTGACCCCGAGATGGGACCGATCTCCACCGGACTGGGGGAGATCTTCCAGTTCGAGGTTCGCGGGGAGGGCAAGAGCGCCATGGAGCTCCGATCCATCCTGGAGTGGGAGATCGCGCCGCGCCTTCGTCGCGTACCAGGTGTCGTCGAGGTCAACAGTTTTGGCGGCGAGCTCAAGACCTACGAAGTCCAGGTGGCCCCCGAGCGACTCACCCAATACGGCATCGCGCTGGGGGACCTGTTCGAGGCCGTGCGGTCGAGCAACGCGAACGCGGGTGGGGCGTACATCGAGCGCAGCGGGGAACAGTACCTCGTGCGCGGCGAGGGGTTGCTCACCTCACTCGAGGACATCGGCAACGTCGTGGTATCGA
>JAEUJK010000257.1 GCA_016794735.1 Gemmatimonadota bacterium
TCGATACCACGACGTTGCCGATGTCCTCGAGTGAGGTGAGCAACCCCTCGCCGCGCACGAGGTACTGTTCCCCGCTGCGCTCGATGTACGCCCCACCCGCGTTCGCGTTGCTCGACCGCACGGCCTCGAACAGGTCCCCCAACGCGATGCCGTATTGCGTGAGGCGCTCGGGGACGACCTGCACTTCGTAGGTCTTGAGCTCGCCGCCAAAGCTATTGACCTCGACGACACCTGGCACGCGACGAAGGCGCGGTGCGATCTCCCACTCCAGGATGGATCGGAGATCCATGGCGCTCTTGCCCTCCCCCCGAACCTCGAACTGGAAGATCTCCCCCAGCCCGGTCGAGATGGGACCCATCTCGGGATCACCGTACCCCTCCGGGATCGCCTCGCGGGCGGTCTGCACGCGCTCGTTGACGAGCTGGCGCGCATGGTAGATGTCCGTGCCTTCGGCGAACACCACGGTCACGGCGGACAGACCGAACTTGGACACCGAACGGACTTCGTCGATCCCGGGGAGGCCGCTCATCGCGATCTCCACCGGCGTGGTGATAAAGCGCTCGACCTCTTCCGGCCCGAGCGCTGGCGCGGTGGTCAGCACCTGCACTTGCACGTTGGTCACATCGGGCACGGCATCGATCGGCAGGTTGCGCAGGGCGACGATGCCAGCACCGGACAGGAGGATACTGAAGACCAGGACGAGGACGCGATTGCCCAGCGCCCACACAAGGATGCGTTCAATCATGGCGTCGCCTAATGCTCCTCGGATTCGCCAAACTCACTCTTGCGCCATTCGGCCTTCAGCGTGAAGGAACCGGTCACGGCAATGCGGTCTCCGAGGCTCAGGCCCGTCAGAACCTGGATCCACTGCCGCGAGACCTGTCCGCTCGTGATCCGGCGCGGTTCGAAAGCGCCGTCGGCGCGCGACACAAACACGACGCTGTCGGCGCCATCACGTTGTACGGCCCCGGCGGGAACAAACATGCCGGTGCCCGCACCACGCGTGGCGGCCTGAATCTCGACGGTCGCGAACATCCCCGCCTTGAGCCGACCATCCGGGTTTGCAAGGACGACGCGCACCTTCGCGGCGCGCGTCTGGGGCTCAAGCACAACGCCGACATTCGCAACCCGCCCGGCGAATGTTACCCCGGGATACGCCGGGACCGTCACGATCGCGCTCTGCCCCGCAGAGACGAACCGCAAGTCCTTTTCGAAGACATCCATCACGATCCACACCTGGCGCAGGTCCATGACGGAGAACAGAAGGTCGGCGGGTTCCACCGCCTGCCCGATCGATGCCGAGCGCTCGACGACTGTGCCGCTCAACGGCGCGGTGAGGGATACTGTCGATGTGTAGTGCCCTTCATTCTGCAGGGCGGCGAGCTCGGCATCGGGAACGCCGAGCGAGTGCAACCGGTTCTCGGCAGCTTCCTTTTCGCTATCCGCTCGAATGGCGTCGGCCTCCGCCTGCCGCCATTCCCGCTCGGCACTGATCCGTCGCTCAAATAGTGCCTTCTCGCGATCAGCGGTAGCGCGCGCGAGGTTGGCCGCCGCCAGGGTACTCAGGTAGTCCGCCTTGGCCCGCGCGAGATCCGGCGAGTCGACGACGGCGAGCACCGCGCCTTCGCGAACGACATCGCCGACACCGGCGGCCACGCGAACGATGCGGCCGGCGACGCGAGAGCCCACGCGGCCGACGCGATCCGGCATCGCCTCGATCTGCGCACTCGCCTCGATGGCAATTCCGAGCGGGCGCTGGACGACGTCCCCAATGGTGATGCCGGCTGACGCCACCTGCTCCGGTGTCAGTCGGATGGTTGGAGCAACCGCCGCGCCGGAGTCGGCCGCGGCCTTCGTCTCGCGTGGCGGTGAGCCGCAGGCACCGACGAGGGCTGCCACCACGATGTAGCGTTGACCAGCACGAAAGCGGCTCATGGTCGGGATCCTCCGAGGCGTTCGCCGACGGCAGCGGCGAGGGCGTAGTCACGCTCTGCCAGGTCGGCGAGGGAGTCGAGGTAGTCAAAACGTGCGGCGACGAGGTCGCGGCGCAGCGTGGAGTAGGAGAAGAAGCTGATCTTGCCGCTGCGGAAGGATTCCAGTGCGAGGTCCAGGTTCTCGCGCAGCCGCTCGACGACCTGTGACTCGAACGCGGTGGTTGCTTCGGCAGCACGCTGGTAGGCCTGGAAGGCGACGCGGACCTCGCGCTCAACATCCTGTCGAGCCCGGGCCGCTTCCACCTCGGCCCGGGTGAGCCTAGCCGCCGCGACGGCTCGAACCCCGTCACCTCGGTTCCACAAGGGGAGGGGCAACGAGAGGGTGAAGAGCCGGACCTGGAAGTCTTCCGCGCGTCCCGCCGAGATGCCGACGGCGGGGTCGGGCCACCGCAGCGCAGTCGCCAGTTTGGTGCGGCGAGACGCGGCCTCCACCTCGTGCCCAAGCGCTCGCAAGTCCGGCCGCAGCGAGAGCGCCCGCTGCACCAGGGCGTCCGCGTCGAGCGTGGCGCGAGCAGTGGACTGGGGCAGTGGTCCTTCGGGCCGTACCTCGTCAGCGGCCGGAAGTCCAATGGCGGACTGCAGCGCATACCTCGCGGCCGTGAGGGACTGCTCGGCCAGCAGGCGCGTCCGGCGATCGCGCGCCGCGGCAGCGGCGGCGACGTTCAGTTCAAGGAGGGTACCGGCTCCAAGCCGGAGCCGATCGGCGGCCGCTTGTCGCAGGGCCTCGCCCACCGAGTCGGCATCCATCGCGGTCCTCAGGCGCTCTTCGGCGAGCACCGCGAGTGAAAACGCGCGGTACACGCCGAGAGCGATCAGGTCCCGCGTGCGTTGGAGCCGGGCGTCGGCGGCGTTCTCAAGCTGGGATGCCTCCTCCGCGCGGAAACGACGCTTCCCTCCGAGCTCGAGGGTTTGACCAATGCCAGCCTGGCCACTGGTCAAACGAGCGTCCGCGTTGACTGCGGGTCCGATGGTGGCGGTGGCCTCGGGGTTGGGGCGTGCGCGCGCGGAGCGAACGGCGCCGCTCGCCGCCGCAACGTCGGCGACGGCGATGCGAAGGTCAGGATGGGAGCTGGCGGCAATACGGAGTGCCGCTTCCAGCGTGAGGCGACGGGGCTGCGCACCGACGTCATCGGGGTAGATGAGCGTTGGCGACAGGGCCACCATCGCCAGGATCAGGCGACGCGACATGTGGACTCTACATAAGGGATGCGGCGCCGCCGAAGTGGCTGCGCCGTGGACCTCAGTAGGTCAGGCGATCGGTGGGCGGAGAGGTGGCTCGCCGAAGGCGCTGCGGGGCAGCTGCTCCTCGCGAGGGCGCGTCGTTCGCGCTGCGTAGCCGCTCATGGCCACGCTCCGCGTGGTCACGGGCGCGAGAGCATGCGCGTGGAGGCAGTGACAGATGTGGGCCGAGTTCGGCGAATGCGGTGCCCCCGGAAGGTCACGGGAGCCGGATTGGGTCGCGGACGCAATGGCGAGGGCGTCCCCGTCATGGAGCTCCGGTATGAGCTCCTCTTCCACGGCAAGCATCAGCCCCAAGGCGGCCACGAGGCTGAGGGCGAGGCGAACGGCACGGCGGGGGGATGACATGACTTCCGACAGTATCAACAAAAGGAGCCGAGAAGTAAAGGCCACGAACGCGTGGCTGGCGTCAGCCGGGACCTCGTGAGTGATGACGGGGCTGGCTGCCGGCCCGACGCCGGGTAGTCACCGCTCTCCGACAACGGCGTGAGAGCGGCCACAAGGACCTCCAGCGGCGAGAGGTTTTATCCTACATAGAATCCAGTACGGCGCCAAGGGAGGAATCCTGACTGCGGCTGATGAGCTCATGTGCGAACATGTCTGTCGGCGAGCATGGTGCGCGGGGCATTTCTCAAACAGGGGTCACACATGTCAATGCATTCTGCAATTGTCGCGCTCGGCGCCCTTGTGGCCGCGGGGTGTGCTGGGCCCATGGAGGTTGTGGGGATCGACGATGCATCGGGAGTGCTGAGTGTCACCCCCGCAGGCGGGTCACAAGGGGTCGATCCGAGTCAACCGGTCGTTGTCCGGTTCAACAAGTCGATGATGCGTGGCATGGAGATGCTCGTCCTGCTTCACGAGCGGACGGTTGACGGCCCCGTGGTTGTTGGCAGCTATGCGTGGTCGGCCGACCGAAGGACGCTGACCTTCACAGCTGCCACCAGGCTCTCGCCGCGGTCACAGTATGTGGTGCACTTGGCGCCGGATCTTCGCGTGGGATCGGGTGAGCGCTTGAATCACAGTGCGTGCGTCGGGCTTGGCGGTCGCCCAGTAGCGGGGAGCATGATGACATCGGGCGCGATGCCACGAGCCGGCATGGGCGCGGGAATGATGGGGAAGGGCTGGAGCCCGGTTGGCGACAGTCACGGCATGATGTTCGTGTTCGTTACATCGTGAGACCGACCTGACGAGCAGCTGGATGACAGGCCAGGATCTGGCGCTTACCGCTGTTTCTCGAATCGACCTGTGACGCCCCGGACCGCGGGATTCGCTTTGACCCTGCATCTAGCGTGGTTATCGTTAGCTCAGCCACCTTCTGCAAGACATGTCCCCATCTCGAAAGTCTGCTCGCCGTAGTCCGGCGCCCAAGCTTCAGATGACCGTTCGGTTGTCTGCCGAAGGCTTGGCCAAGGTCCTTGGTGACCTTGAAGCGCGCGTGCTCCGCACTGTGTGGTCGTTCGACGAGCCACAACCAGCCCGCGTGATCCATGAGCGCCTCCTTGACCAGCACACGGTGTCTCACCTGACGACGATCACGGTGCTGAACAAGCTCGTGACCAAGGGCATTCTTGCTCGCACCAGCTGGGGAGGGCTGTTCCACTACTCGGCCCTGCTGACAGAAGAGCAGTTCATGAAGGTGGCGTCGCGGCACGTGATCGAAGGGATCCTCTCACTGCAGCCCGATGCCGTGACAGCGTCGTTCGTGGATGCACTCGCTGAACACCGCCCCGAGCAATTGGAAGAACTCGCACGACTGGTGAGGCGACGTATGCGAGAGCAGGACAACAGGGAAAAGTGAACGAGGTCGCAGTGGGGGTACAGGAGGGGGCGCGCTGGCGAGAGCAGGTGCGGCGCCGTTGGTTGCTGATCGCACTTGCCCTGCTCGTCATCCTCAGCACCAGCCCGGTTGTTGGGCACCATATTGTCGGTGCCGTTGACTGGCTGCCGCCTGCGCTGGAGCATGTCGGGAGTTTGTGCATGGTCTCATTGCACCTCCTGCTGGCTCCTGTTCATTCGGCGTTTCACTGGCTCCTCGGCATCGGGCTCGCTGTCGCGATCGCCGACCGCGCGCGCGCGCGCTTCCGGTCGGCTTCGGTCCTCCGCAGTGCCTCGGCGGCCTTGGGTTCACCAAGCGCCCCTTTTCAAGCCGCCGCGGCAAATGTTGGGTTGGAGGTGGGCCAACTGCGAATTCTGCGGGAGAGTCCCATTCCCGCCTTCACCGCAGGGTGGTTGCGCCCCCGCGTGTACGTGGCCGAGGACCTGGCGGATCGCCTGAGCAACACCGAGCTTGCCGCTGTCTTGCTGCATGAGAAGGTACACGCAGACCGACGCGACCCGCTCCGGCTTTCGGCGTTACGGTTCCTGTCCATGACAGCCTTCTGGATTCCCGCTTTACGTCGCGTCGCGGACGACCTGGCTGACGAGGCTGAGATAGACGCCGATAGTGTGGCGGCACGTCGCTTCCCTCTCGAGCTGGCGTCCGCTCTGGTCACCCTCGCTGGGGGTCCAAGCCCGCGGCAGCATTCGCGGCACCTGGTAGAGTTCCAGCCGTATGACTTGCTGGAACGTCGCGTGAAGCGGCTCACGGGGGACGCGGTCGTGGTCAGGTCGCGTATTTCAATGGGCTCACTAGCGGCGGCGGGGATCGTACTGGTGCTGGCGTGGGCTTCGGGCGTCATGGTCCTGCATCCGCTGCCCGACGGGGCACAGGGCGGGGCCCCGCCACACTGCCTCGAACACACCACGGGTCCCTTGGGTCATGTCTTCTGCAAGGGCGGCGCCTTGCAGTGGAAGGACCTTAGATGCCCTCACCGCGCCTGATCGTTTCCCGCTCGGGATGGGGACGCCGCCGGGAGTGCTCGCACGCTCACACGCCAAGGGTGGCTACTTGCCACGTTGAGTGTGCTTGGTCGCATTGGCGCTGAGGACCCCGAACCTGGGCTCGTCGTCGAGGCGCGCGGCCGAGCCTTCAGTAGGTGGTGGTGGTTGCGCCTGAAGCCCATCGGCAAACTCCCGGATCGCGCGGAGCACGGCGCTCGGTGATCGCAGGACTGGGTGATGGTCTGCCTCCGGAAGCAGCAGGTACTCCCAGGCCCGCCTGGATTCCAGGACCTGCTGCACCGCAAGCCACGGTGCGGTGCGGTCCCGCTCGCCGTGAATCACAAGGACCGGCACGGCGTCCGGAATCGAGCGCAGCAGTTCCCGACCATCGAGCGCATAGAGGCCGTCGTGAAGGCTGGACGTGGACGCACGCGACGTGTGCGCGGTGGCATCGTCACGGACGTCGTTAGGCATGTCTGGTGCGAGTAGCGGAATGAAAGGGCGTGCCACCTTTCGAGTCAAAGCGCAGAACAACGCCGTGGGCTTTCGATGGCTGAGCACCCAGCGTTTCACCAGATTGCCGCCGCTCAGCTGGCCTACCGCTTCTGCCTTCGACGCAAAGACTGGGGTGCCGATCAACACCAGGCCGCGCACCTGCTCCGGATGTGCCCGCGCATACGCGGCGGCCACCAATGCGCCAAATGAATGACCTACCATGATGACTGGGGCTTCTCGTTCAACGAGTGTCTCCAGGGACTCCGCATGGAGTTCCACCGAGTACGCGGTGTCGGGTCGGGGACTTCGGCCAAATCCGAGAGGATCCGGCAGGAACAGCTGGTAGTCGTCAGCCAGGGGACCGACCCGCGCTTTCCAGTAAGAGGACGTTGCACCCAGCCCTGCCAGAAACACGATGGCGGGCGCTCTCGCCCCCAACGAGTCGACATGCAGCACGGGCCGCCCCCCGCTCGGTACGGCTTGAGACTCGATCGGGAGCGGCGTGAGGCCGGCGACGAGTCGCACGCCAATGGCGCAGCTGGCGACGCAGGATCGAGTTGACATGAGCATGGGTAGACTGCCACTTTACGCAGTATAAAATTGCCGACGCGCCGAGACTCGCCATCAGGGAACCACCGACAAATGCGCCTAGAACAGATGACACGTTTCGTCCGACTCGCGATGGCGGCCGCCCTTTGCCTGGTGCCGGCGGCGGTTCGAGCGCATGGTGCTCTTCGGTCTTCGACGCCCCCAGCGGGAGCGCAGCTTCGGTCGGCTCCAACCGAGATCCGACTGACGTTCAACGAGGCGGTTGTGGCGGGCGCCAGCCGAATCGCGCTGCTCGGGCCCTCTGGGCCGCGGACGCTGGGCCAGGCGCGGGTGCGGGACCAGGAACCCAAAGTGCTGGTGGTGGCGGTGGACGGTCCGTGGACTTCCGGCGAACACACGGTGCGGTGGCAGATCGCGGGAAAAGACGGACATCCGGTGCGCGGCGAGTTCGCCTTCACCATTCTGCCAGAAGCCATCCCCGCAATGCCATCCCCGGTCGATACACCCTCGACTGATGTCGCGGCGGCGGCACCCGAGTCTCCCGCCACACCGGGCGACCCTGGGGAGGTCGGTTCGCCGGCATTTGTCGCGATCCGCTGGCTGACGTTTGGCGCGATCCTCGTGTCGCTTGGTGTCGTGGTGTTTGGAGCGATCGTGGCCCGCGTCCTCGTGCAGCCTGCGGCACAGGACGCATGGGCGCGTGCCAGCCGCCTTGGGATCTGGGCAGCACTGGGCGCCCTTGCGCTCGCTGCCATTCGGCTCAACGCGCAGGTGCGCGCGTTCGGAGGACACCTTGGCGATCTTGGTCTGCTGCGCGGACTGACGGTGGGAACCGCGTGGGGTGCGGGGCTGATGTTGCAGTGCTTTGGCGCCGGGGTGTTGGTGTACACGTTCCGTCGAGTGCGGCCGATCGCCGGGCCGCAGGTCGTGGCATTCGTTGGGGTGCTTGTCCTCGCGTTGTCGCCGGCCCTCTCCGGTCACGCTGCCGCAGAAGGAACGGTGGCTGTCTTGCTGGACTGGGCGCATGTGATCGGGGCTGGAGGATGGCTCGGCACACTCCTGATCCTGCTGGCAGCTGGAGTGCCAGCAACACGCAGCTTGAGCATGGAGGCACAGGCTCCGGCGGTGAAGGACCTGGTGGTACGGTTCTCTCGGGTGGCTCTGTGCTTCGCCGGAGTTGCGGCGCTGACCGGTGCCGTCGCGAGCTGGCGAAACCTTGGCACATGGGAGGGGCTGCTCGCGTCTCCGTACGGCCGCCTTCTGCTCATCAAACTCGCAATCCTATCCGTCGTGGGCGCGACCGGCGCGTGGAACTGGCGGGTGGTGACACCACGCCTGGGCACCCCTGCAGGGACGGCCCAGCTTCGACGAACGGCGACCTTCGAAGTCGCCGTGGCTGTCGCGGTGTTACTGGCGACGGCGGTACTGGTGGCGACGCCGCCCCCAATGGAGCCTTCGGCGATGGCCGCGGTCGATGGCGCGGGTGGGAGGCGATGACCGACAGTCACCAGCACCATGCCGGGCACACGTCGGCTGACGAGGACGAATCGCGCGACGGGCACGTCGAGACGGCGACCGTGTCCCTGGAGGGCACCCCGCCTGGCGATAACGCCCGAGCGATCAACGGCCGCGCTGAACATGAGCGGCACGATAAACATGCTGGGCACGACGTCGGCACGTTCCGTCGACTGTTCTGGGTGTGCCTGATCCTCAGCGTCCCCACTTTGATCTGGGGGCACATGCTGCAGAGCGCATTTGGCTTCACCGCGCCAGCTTTCCCGGGTAGCGCCTGGATTCCAGCGCTGACCGGAACGGCCGTATTTGTGCTGGGCGGCCGGCCGTTCATGGTTGGGGCCATCAAGGAACTCCGCGCTCGCCTGCCGGGCATGATGACGCTGGTTGCGCTGGCCATCGGAGTGGCGTTCCTGTTCAGCGCCGTGGTCACGTTCGGGTATCCCGGAGTACCGTTGTGGGAGGAACTGGCGACCCTGGTGACGATCATGCTCCTCGGGCACTGGCTCGAGATGGGCTCCATCGCGCAGGCGCGTGGGGCACTGGGTGAGTTGGCCAACCTGCTGCCGCGGACCGCGACACGTGTCCGCCTGGAGGCGGGGCTTGCTGAAATCCTGGAGGACGTCGCCCTGAACGACCTGTCCTCAGGAGATGTCCTGCTCGTCCGGCCGGGTCAGTCCGTGCCCGCCGATGGGGTCGTGCGCAGCGGACGAAGCGCAGTCAACGAGGCCGCGATCACTGGCGAGTCGCAACCCGTGGGCAAGGAAGAGGGCGCGCGGGTCATCGCTGGCACCGTAAACGGATCGGGTTCACTGCGGATTGAGGTAACGGGAACGGGTGAGTCCACGGCGCTCGCCCGCATCATGCACCTCGTGTCCGCCGCTCAGGCATCGCGCTCGCGGGCTCAGGCGCTCGCCGACCGCGCGGCGTTCTGGCTCACCTGGGTTGCCTTGGGCGCAGGCGCAGTGACACTACTCTTCTGGCTATGGCATGGAGCCGCGCCATCGTACGCCATTGAACGCCTGGTTACGACGTTGGTCGTGGCATGTCCTCACGCGTTAGGTCTGGCCATTCCCCTGGTCGTGTCCATTTCCACGACGCTGGCAGCGCGCCACGGGCTTCTGATTCGCGATCGGCGCGGTCTGGAGGAGGCCCGGCGCGTGGACACCGTGGTCTTCGACAAGACGGGAACATTGACGCGGGGGACCTTCGGCGTCCTCGAGGTAGTCGTCGACGGCGCGGTGACCCAGGATGACGCTCTGCGGATCGCGGCGGCGGTTGAGGGGGACTCCGAGCATCCCATCGCTGCAGGTATTGTGCGAAGCGCCAGTGAACATCGTCTGCAGATCCCGCAGGCGCACTCCTTCGCGTCGCTCCCCGGCCGGGGCGTACGCGCGGACGTCGACGGGACCACCTATTACGTCGGCGGGCCGGCGCTCCTCGCCGAGCTCAAGGTCACTCCGTCCGCGTCGATCGAGATGGCGATCGCGCGAGCCGCTGGCGACGGTCGCGCGCGGGTCGTCGTCGTGCGGGAGCGGGACGGGGCCCGTGATGCCGTGGCGGCCATCACGATTGCCGACGTGGTGCGAGATGAGTCGGCCCCAACGGTCGCCCGGTTGAAGCGCGAAGGTGTGCGCGTAGTGATGCTCACGGGTGACGCGGAGGCGGTCGCGCGGGCCGTGGGGCGACAGGTTGGGATCGACGAGGTGCTCGCGCAGGTGCTCCCGGGTGACAAGGCAGCGCGCATCGAGGGGTTGCAGCGCGAGGGGCGCCGCGTGTTAATGGTCGGGGACGGTGTCAACGATGCCCCGGCCCTGGTGACGGCAGACGTTGGTGTGGCGATCGGTGCCGGGACCGATGTTGCGGTCGAAGCAGGCGACGTCGTCCTCGTGCGCAGCGACCCGCGCGACGTCCTGTGCATCATTGAGCTGTCGCGAGCGACGTACCGGAAAATGGTGCAGAACCTGTGGTGGGCCGTCGGCTACAACGTCTTCGCGATTCCGCTAGCGGCCGGGGTGCTCGTTCCGTGGGGAATCGTCCTGTCGCCGGCCATTGCCGCCGTGTTGATGTCGGCAAGCACTATTGTCGTGGCTGCCAATGCGCAGTTGCTTCGCCGGACCCGCTTGTAGTCCCTGACGCACGCTTCTCTCTTTCCTTCCTTCACCACGAGGTCGCAACATGCCATCGACGCAGTCCCTTCGGTCGCAACTCAGGTGGGCGTCCCTTTCTGTCGGGTTGGCCATTACCGCGGCGGTCGCCACCGCCCACGACTTCTGGATCATCCCAAACGCGTTCATGGTGATGGGGAACGCGAGCATGGAGATCCGTGGCCAAACCAGCTCGAAGTTCCCGATTTCGTTGTCCGCGGTCACTCCGGAACGTGTGGCGGAGGCCCGCGTGATCGGTGCGAACGATGACGTGACGGTGAAGGATCTGACGGTTGCCGGGAAGTCTCTGCTATTGAAACAGCGTCCGGGGTCTGCAGGCCAGCGCGTAGTGGCCGTCGCCCTTGTCACTCGTACTACTCGGACACTTCCGGCGGGGCTCAAGCGCTACATCGCGCTCGAAGGAGCGCCCGAGCTGGCGCAGTGGTACGATAGCGAGGGTGTGTTCGTTGGCAGTGACAGCCTGGAGCAACGTGTTGCGAAGTATGCCAAGACCTTTGTTGAGGTCGGGATGGGAGGGCCTCGCGCCTTCGCCAAGGTGGCAGGTCACGCGCTCGAGTTTGTACCCACGTCGGATCCATCAGTAGTCAAGACCGGTGGCACGCTCACGGTAAAGGTGCTGTTTCGCGGAAAGCCGCTACCAGGCGCACACCTGCACGCGGGCTGGGCGCCCGAGGCCGCTGTCTCCGACAGCACGGCGCTTCCTGCAGGCGTCAAGGATCAACAGGTGGTGACAAACCGCGACGGGGAAGCGACCATCGCGATCGATCGCGACGGACTCTGGAACGTGCGCACATTGTACGCTGCGCCCGCGGCTGCCGGCGCACAGAGCTGGGAGGTGGCGTTTGCCACAGTGGTGTTCCGCACCGCCGCCGCGGGTGGTCACATGCATGAAGCGAACGGCACGGTCGACCTTCCGCGGGTGCAACCGAGCACAGACTCGGCGGCAGCAATCGCCACGGTCACCCGCTTCCA
The DNA here is from genome assembly GCA_016794735.1 of Gemmatimonadota bacterium. GTDB lineage: Bacteria > Gemmatimonadota > Gemmatimonadetes > Gemmatimonadales > Gemmatimonadaceae > RBC101. The sequence continues at coordinate 11,750 of JAEUJK010000257.1, forward strand.
CACCGCCCTCGCCGCCGGCGACAGCGCAGGCGCACTCTCGCTGTTGTCAAACGATGTGATGATCCTGGAGTCCGGCGGGGTCGAGACCAGGGACGAGTACCGCGCGCATCACCTGCCGGGGGACATGGCGTTCGCCCAGGCCATCAAGAGCGAACGCCTTGTACGTCGCGTCACGGTGCGTGGAGACGTGGCGTGGGTCACGGGCACCAGCACCACTACTGGTGACTACCGTGGCCGAGCGGTCAATTCAGCTGGCGCCGAGTTGGTGGTGCTCGTCCGGACGCCGCAGGGTTGGCGCATCTCGGCTGTGCACTGGTCGTCGCGGGCGCGGCGTGCGGCGGGGAACTAGCTGCGTGAGGCCTTCTTACGCGCGTGGCGCCACGGGTGTAGCCTTGCTCGTGGCGCTCGGGATGCTTAGCGGCTGCGCCAGCACGGGGAGACCTACCGACCTGGGCAGGGTGCAGGAGTTGCTCGCAGAACGTGGGAGCTGGCGCCTCCCTGCGACGACTGGTGCAGACACCGTTGTCGCGAGTTGGGCGCGCCGAGTGGTCCGGGACGAGGTCCCCATGGACACGGCGGTCAAGGTCGCGCTCCTGCTCAATCGTACGCTAAGCGCGACGTTGGAGGAAGTCGGACTTGCGCAGGCCGATCTCCGGCAAGCCCGACTGATCGCCAATCCTGCGGTCTCCGTGGAGCGGCTGGCCTCGGGCGCCGGCTCCGTCCAACTGGCGGGGGTCGTGCTTCCACTCGTCGATGCCCTGCAACGCCCGCTGCGCACTCGCGTGTCGGAGAGCGCCTTGCGAGCCGCCGAACAACGTGTAGCCGATGCGGTGATTGACCTGGCAAAGCGCGTTCGTGTCGCCTATGTCATGACGCAGGCGGCCACGCAGATGGTTGAGCTATGGGCGACCGTAGGTGCGGCCACGGCGGCCAGCGCCACCGGTGCGCGTGTACTGCACGCCGCTGGCAATCTCTCTGACCTGGTGCTGGCGCAGGAGCAGGCGATGGCGGCACAGGCGCAGCTGTCATTGATCCGGGCGCGAGAAGAGCAACAAGTGACCCGAGCCGAGTTGGCGAGGCTCATGGGTGTGGACGCGACCGATACGACGTGGACGGTGACATCGAGGCTTGCCGATCCGGAGGATGCGGGAGCGACCGCTCGTGATATCGTGAGAATAGCGCTGAGGCGCCGCCTCGATCTGCGAGCGCGCCGACAGGACGTGGAGACGCGCGCGCGTGCGCTCGGACTGACGCAACGGTTCGCCCTTCTCGCAGATGGTACGATCGGCATGAGTTATGAGCGCGAGCCGGATGGGGCGTTCCGAGGTGGCGGTTTCTCCCTCCCGATCCCGCTGTTCGATCGTGGCCAGGCGCGGGTGGCGCGTGATCGAGCGTTGCTGCGTCAGGCCGTCGCATTGCACGATGCTGCCGTGGTGGATGTATCGGCCGAGGTAACGGTGCTCGTTGCCCGAATGGCGGGCGCGCGATCTCGGGCGATTCAGCTCCGCACCGAAGTACTCCCCGCACGGCGGCTGGTGGTCAGCGAGACGCAGCGCTTCGTGAACGCCATGCAGGAGACCATTTTCACGCTCCTGTTGGCCCGCCAGACGGAGATCGAAGCGGGACAGGCCTACGTGGAAGCCTTGTCGGAGTACTGGACGACGCGCGCAGAGCTCGAGCGAGCCTCGGGGGGGTCACTCGCGCCGCTCAACGAGGCGGAACGGGGCGAGCCGGAGGAGAGACAGACAACAAGGAGCAGACCATGACGAATGGGATATCTCGGCGGGATGCCATCAGCCGGGGACTGGCGGTCGTTGCCGCAACGAGTGCTACGGCGAGTCTGGCCGGCGCCCAACATGGCGGCCATGCAACGCCGCCCCCCAAGCCGCGAACTGCGGCGCCCGCGGATGCGCTAGCGGTTCCGAGGGTGCGTCGACGCGCATCCCCGGGCCTTCCCGGACGAGACTACACGCCCGTAATCACTCCAAACGGCGAAACGCTGCCATTTCGGATCGTTGACGGTGTCAAAGTACTCCACCTGACGACCGGCGAGTTCGACCACGAGTTCGCACCGGGGCTGACGGGGAAGTGCTGGGGCTACGACGGGCGGACGATTGGCCCAACAATCGAGGTGGTCGAAGGGGACCGGGTGCGGATCTACGTCACCAATCGCTTGCCGGAGCCGACGAGTGTGCATTGGCACGGGATCATCCTGCCCTCGGGCATGGACGGTGTGTCGGGGTTGAGTCAAGCGCCGATTCCGTCGGGGGAGACGTACCTGTACGAGTTCGACCTGAACCAGTACGGGACGTACATGTACCATCCCCACTACGATGAGATGACCCAGCAGGCGCTGGGCATGATGGGAATGATAGTCGTGCACCAACGCGGCGAACGCCGCCGACCCGACAAGGACTTCGTGATGTTGTCCAGCGAGTGGCGGATCGGCATTGGGACGTCGCGCCCGGATCCCAATGAGATGGTCGACTTCAACGTGCTGACCTTCAACAGCAAGGCCTTCCCCGGCACGGCTCCGCTCGTGATCCAGCTGAACGACGACGTGCGGGTACGCTTCGGCAATCTGAGCGCGATGAGCCACCATCCGATCCACGTGCACGGACTGGCCTGGCGTGTGGTGGCTACCGATGGAGGGCCGATTGCCCCGGCCGGGCAGTGGCCGGAGACCACGGTGCTGGTCCCCGTGGGAACGACAAGAACGGTGGAGTTCACCGCAACCAACCCCGGCGATTGGGCGATGCACTGCCACATGACGCACCACACGATGAACCAGATGGGCCACAGCGGGGTGAACTTCGTCGGGGCGGACGCTGCGCGCATCGATGCCGCCACCCGTGAGCTGTTGCCGAGCTACATGACCATGGGGCAAGCGGGCATGGGTGACCATGCGGTCATGGGGATGCCCGTCCCGCGCAATTCCATTCCCATGATCGGTCGCGAGGGGCCGAAAGGCTACATCGATATGGGCGGCATGTTCACGATCCTCAAGGTGCGCGATCAGGTGACGAGTCAGGCCGATCCAGGATGGTACGCCGATCCCCCCGGCACGGTGGCGAGGCGCGCCGGCCGGGCCGAGCTCGAGCGGGATGGCGTGCGCGATTTGTAGCGACACGGGAAACGATCACAAGGTGAACGGATCGAAGCGCCTGCCGGGTGCGGGAACGTCGCATGCTTTCCAATGTCAAGGCCGCGATGTTGAATAGGGGTGCGTGTCGGTCCGCACATGGCTTAAGGATCGCAGCTCGCGCTGCTTGAGGAGGGAGTAGATCGCTGGAATCACCAGGAGCGTTAGAACGGTGCTGGAGACCATCCCGCCGATCATCGGCGCGGCGATTCGCTTCATGACGCTCGCTCCAGCCCCGTGCCCCCACATGATCGGCAGCAACCCTGCCATGATCGCCGTGACCGTCATCATTTTCGGGCGCACACGCTCCACTGCGCCCTCCGTCACCGCATCATACAGGTCAACGAGCGACGGGTCGGTTCCCTCTCGTTGCCGGCGCGCGACGATCGCGTCCCATGCATGGCCAAGGTAGATCAGCATGACCACTCCGGTTTCAGCGGCGACGCCAGCCAAGGCAATGAAACCAATCGCCACCGCGACCGACCAGTCGTAGTTCAACCACCAA
>JAEUJK010000304.1 GCA_016794735.1 Gemmatimonadota bacterium
GGGCGCCGAGCCGTTCCGCGACCGTGTGCCCACCACCGATGCGGTGGTCGTGAAGCGCCTGCAGGACGCGGGGGCAGTGCTCGTCGCCAAGCTCTCGTTAGGTGCGCTGGCCCTGAACGACATCTGGTTCGGCGGGCAGACCATGAATCCCTGGCTCCTGGAGGAAGGGGCGTCGGGCTCCAGTGCCGGGCCGGGGTCGGCCACCGCGGCGGCGCTGGTGGCCTTCTCGATCGGCAGCGAGACCGGTGGCAGCATTGTCGCCCCCAGCATGCGCTGTGGTGTCACCGGACTGCGACCGACCTTTGGGCGCGTCCCGCGCACCGGCGCGATGGCGCTTTGCTGGTCCCTCGACAAGCTCGGCCCGATGACCCGAACGGTCGAGGATGCGATGCTCGTGTTGCAGGCGATCAGCGGGCCGGATGCGGGGGACGTGGCGAGTGTCGTCTCTCACCTCGACTACGACGCGGCCGCACCGGTGCGTGGCCTCAAGGTGGGGTTCTTCCCCGCGTGGATGGATGCGGCGACACCGGTGGATCGCGCGGCGCTCGACCTCCTCAAGCAGCAGGGGCTGCAAGCCGTGGAACTCACCTGGCCGGACCTGCCGCAGGCGGGATTGATGCCGGTGCTCTTCGCCGAGGCGGCGGCGGCGTTCGAGGAACTCACGTTGAGCAACCGCGACGACCAGCTGAAGGTGCAGGTGCCGGATGCATGGCCCAACCTGTTCCGCATGACGCGCTACCTCTCCGCGGTGGATATCGTGCAGGGGGATCGCCTGCGCCGGCGTTTTGCCCTCGAGGTCGCGAAGTTGTTCGAACAGGTGGATGTGCTGCTCGTGCCGTCGCTCCGCGACGAAACCCTCACGGTCACAAACTTCACGGGACAACCCTCGCTCACCGTGCGCACCGGTTCCGTGGAGGTGAAGGAAGCACGCAGCGACTGGGCGCCCGACCCCGCGAACCCGCTGCCGACCTTCGAGCCCGCGCGCCGCGTGCCGCACGGCGTCACGATCATCGGTCGGTTGTTCGATGAAGGCACCGTCGTGCGGGTGGGGCTGGCCCTGGAGCGCGCGGCGGGAGTGGTGAAGGAGCGTCCCGCGGGCTTCGACGGCGCGTAGGCAGGTCGGGTGCGCGCAGGGTGCGCGCGCACGTGTGCTATCGTCGTACGCCGTCGACTACGAGGGCGCGCACGGTGATGTTCGGCAGCTCCGTGCGGGCCACACGTTGCGGATCGTTGCTCCACACGACGAACGACGCCGGGGCGCCGGCCGCAAGTGAGGGGAGCTCGTCCTTGCCCGAGGGCGCAAACCAGCGCGTGGCGACCTCGAGGGCGCGGGCCCGTGCCTCGGGCTCCGCGAGTCCCTCGGCCAGCGCGTAGCGCCGCGCAATCGTGGCCAGGAAACCATCGAGGCCGGCGCCGGGTCGGGTGAAGTAATCCGAGCCCTCGGCGAGCACAGCTCCCATGTCGTTCAGGCGGCGCCACGGATAGACCCGCGGTTCGTTCTCCGTGCCCACGCGCGCGGCGCCAAACGTTGGTGTGTCGGTCGGGAGCGCGTTGAAGTTGCCCTGGATCGAGAGGATGACACGCAGGCGCACGGCACGCGCGAGGTCGCGTTCGGTGGCATAGGAGAAGTGCTCGATGCGCAGGCGACGCGGGTCGAGGCCGGGGCGGTCGGCCAGGAGTTGCTCGTACGCGTCGAGGGTGTGTTGCACCGCTTCGTCGCCGATGGCGTGGGTGGCGACGCCAAGGCCGGCGTCCAGCGCGCGAGTGGCGAGCTGGGTGATCTCGGCCGTGGTCATGCGGGGTACGCCGCGCGTGGCGGGCTCGTCGTGGTAGGGGTGCGTCAAGGCCGCCCCGCGACTGCCTAACGCGCCGTCGGCAAACAGCTTGATGTGCGTGACCCGCACCCGCGGCGACCACGACCACCGGGCGGTATCCACGGGCAGCGCGAGGAGCGAGTCCACGTAGGCGCTGGGGGCCGGGAGCATGAGGTGCACCTGCACCGGCAGCGCATCGAGGGAGTCGGCGCGGCGCAGCAGCGAGAGGTAGTGCCCGAACGGCGCGTTCATCGCCACCACACCGGGGAGCGGGAGGATTCCCGCGTCGTACACCCGCGTGATGCCGCGTTGTGCGAGGGCGCGGGCGCCAAGTTGCCATGCCTGCACCACGTCCGAGTCGGCGAGGGTCGGCACGAGCGGCGTGAGCAGCTCGTTGGCCCGTTCCAGCAGAACGCCGTTAGGGCTGCCGTCGCTGCCGTGGCCGATGGCCCCTCCCATCGGGGTCGCGCGCTGCGCGTCGACGCCACCAGCGGCCAGGGCCCGCGCATTGGCCCACCCGGCGTGCCCGTCCGAACGCCCGAGGAACACCGGGTGCCCGGGCGCGGCCGCGTCGAGGACGGTCCGGTCCGGGAGTGGACCCATGCCCCACGCTGCCTGGTTCCAGCCAGCCCCGATGATCCACGCGCCGTCCGCGGCAGAGGCGGCCCGCGCCGCCACGGCATTCCGCACGTCGTCGATGGACCTGGCGCCCGACAGGTCGAGGAAGAGCCGCTGGCCGTCGCGGTCGTTGAGCACCGTGACCCCGACATTGAAGAGGTGCACGTGGTGGTCGACGAACGGTGGCGTGATCGCCGCCCCCCGGAAGGACAACACCTCGGCATCCCGGGCGCGCGGGTCGCTCGCCAGGGTGCTGTCGCCCGTGGCCTCGATGCGCCCGTTGCGCACGAGGAGCGCCGTCGTGCCGGCCGGGGCACCGGCCACGTGCTCGGCGACATACAACACGGCGTCGCGCGCGGGAGGCGAACCGCAGGCGACGAAGGCGAGGCACAGGGCCCAGCCCGACTTACCCCTCACGCAGGGACGGCGTACGTTCGGCGACATGACTCCAGCTTGGTCCGCGGGCGTGTCCCGCGCAATACACCGGGCGATCCTCGTCGCCGCCGGCGCCACCGTTGGCGTGCGTGCCCAGGCGCCTAACGATCCACCCATTCGCGGCTTCTCGGCGACCGCCGCCGCGCAGCAACACGCCCTCGAGCGACGACTCGCATCGCTGATCAGTCGCGATTCCACCGGGGCGGCGTTTCGCGCCTTCACCCGCGTGCCACATCCGGCCGGCACGGTGGCCAACCGCCAGGTCGCCGAGCAGATCGCCGCGCGCTTTCGCCGGTACGGATGGGAGGACGTGAAGATCACGTCGTACGATGTGTTGTTGCCCTTCCCCGACTCGGTGAGCGTGCAGCTGATGCGACCGACGCGATACACCGCGACCCTTCGTGAACCGGTCGTCGCCGTCGATCCGGACACGCGGGCCGACGCGGGGCCAACCTACCTCGGCATGTCGGCCTCGGGTGATGTCACTGGTGAGTTGATCTACGCGAACAGTGGCAACCCCGCGGACTACGATTGGCTGGAGTCGCAGGGGATCTCGGTGAAGGGCAAGATCGCCATCGTGCGATACAGCAATCCCTACAGCTATCGCGGCTTCAAGGCACTCACCGCAGAACAACGCGGCGTGAAGGCGATGCTCATCTATTCGGATCCGCAGGAGGATGGGTATCGCCGCGGGTTGACCTTCCCCGATGGTCCGTGGGGACCCGAGGGGCACCTGCAGCGCGGCGCCATTTCCTACGACTTCATTGCGCCAGGCGATCCCCTCACCCCGGGATGGGCGTCAGTGGAGGGTGCACGTCGCCTGCCGGAGGCGGAGGTTCCGTCGATCCCGCGGATCATTGCCGTGCCGCTCTCTGCGCGCGATGCCGCCCCCCTGCTGCGCAGCTTGCGCGGCCCGGTGGCGCCGGCGGCCTGGCAGGGCGCACTGCCGTTCACCTATCGCGTCGGCAGCGGCCCGGGTGTGGTGAAGGTGGTGGTGAAGATGGATGGCAAGCGTCGCACCATCCACAATGTCGAGGCACGCATTCGCGGCACCGACGAACCGGATCGCACGGTGCTCCTGGGCAATCACCATGACGCGTGGGTGTACGGCGCCGTCGACCCATCCAGCGGCACGGCGACGCAAATGGAACTGGCGCGCACGCTGGGCCTGCTCAAGGCGCAGGGCGTTCGTCCGCGACGCACCCTGGTGATGAACAGCTGGGACGCGGAGGAATGGCACCTCACGGGGTCCACCGAGTGGGGGGAGCAGTTCGCCAGCGACCTGCAGCGCGGGGCCGTCGCGTATCTCAACGTCGACGGGTCCACGAGCGGCAGTGCCTTCGGCGCGAGCGCGGTCGCGAGCCTCAACCCGCTGGTCACGGAGACTGTCCGTGATGTGATCGACCCGGGGACCGGTACGTCGATCCTGGCGACATGGGCCAAGCGGGAAGGGAAGGAATCCGACCCGTCGGTGCTGCCCACGAACACGCTGGGTTCCGGATCGGATTACACGGTCTTCCTGAACTTCCTCGGGATCCCGATCGTCGACATGGCGTTCACCGGGCCGTATGGCGTCTATCACTCCATCTACGACAACCACTACTGGATGTCGAAGCATGGGGACCCCGGGTTCCGCTACATGACCGCCATGGTCGAGGTGTGGGGGCGGATGGCACTCCGCCTGGCCAATGCGGAGGTGTTGCCGCACGACTACGTCTCGTATGCAGGGCGGGTGCGGGAGTTCGTGCGCGCCCTCGAGGCGCTCGATGGTGTGGCCGCCAACCTGGACCTCTTCGACCTGCAGGGAGCGGTTGGTGAGTGGGCCCGCGCAGCGGCAGGCGCCGAGGCGGCGTTGGCGCGGGCCACGGCGGCGGGGGGTGCAGCGACGGCTGCGGCACTCAACGAAGCACTGCGCGCGGCCGAGCAGTCGTTCCTGCTGCCCGAGGGGATCCCGGGGCGGCCGTACTTCAAGCATGCACTCTACGCCCCGCGGCCCACCTACGCCGCGCTCGAGTTGCCGGGGGTGCGCGAGGCCATCGAGGCGCAGGATTGGCCGCGGGCCCGCGCACAGGTGACCGCACTCGCGGCCCGCATTCGCGCCGTGAGTGCGCGCCTGCG
>JAEUJK010000306.1 GCA_016794735.1 Gemmatimonadota bacterium
GGGGCCACGGACGGACTCTACCTGCGGAATGCTGGCGTGCCGGTGTTCGGTCTGTCGGCGCTGGCGGTGCAGCCGGAGGACGAGCGTTCGCACGGGCTCGATGAGCGGGTCCCGGTGGCCTCGGTGTACCGGGCGCGCACGTTCTGGGACAAGATGGTGCGCGAGCTGGCTTCGGCCGCCGGGAGGACCATGTGAGATCCGTGCGCACCCTGATCGTTCTTGCGCTGGGCCTGGCGTGCGCGAAGGAAGCGCCGCCGCCGCAGCAACCGTCGGCGCCCCCCTCCCCGATCGCTTGGGCCTTCGACGCGCCACCTTCGTGGGACGAGCGCGTGTCGCTGGTGGAGAATCCGCAGCCGGGTTCGTTCCTCTCGTCGCGCCTCTTCGTGCTGGCGCCACGGGATACCACCGTGCGGCCGCAAGTGTTGCTCGGGATCGTCGTGTACGACAGCGCGACGTGGGCACGGGTCGCCGCGGAGCCCGGTCCCCCGCAGGGTGATTCCCTGCTGGCCGTCGCCGGACAGGTGTTCGTGGCGGGGCTGCCGCAATCGAACCCGTTCGCGGAAGGTTCGCCGGATTTCCTTACCTTCGACTCCCTCGCGGTGCCACTCGAGCGCGTGCGCCAGGGGTTCCGCGTCTTGCGATGACTGCCGCCCCGGAACGCGATCGGGCGGACATCATCCTGCTGCCGCCACTCATCTACCTCGGCGGGTTGGTGTTCGGCTTCATCGTCGAGTCGTGGTTGCCGACGAGTTTCGGCAACCGGATGCCGGCGACTGCGCTTGGCGTGGTCCTGGTCGCCGCGGGGGCACTGCTCGGTGCGTGGGGCGACCTGAGCATGAAACGCGCAGGCACGAGCCCGTTTCCATGGAAGCCGACCAAGGCGATCGTCGACGCGGGACCGTACCGCTTCACCCGCAACCCGCTGTATGTCGCGCAAGCGTTGATGCATGGCGGCATCGCTGCACTGGGCGATTCTGCCTGGGCGCTGGCGGCGCTGGTCCCCGTCCTGGTGGTCGTGCGCTACGGCGTGATCAAGCCCGAGGAAGAGTACCTGACGCGCAAGTTCGGTGACGCGTACCTCGCCTACGCACGGCGTGTAGGGCGATGGCTGGGGCCGGTCTAGCAGGCCCCAGCCGCGTGCGGCGGAATCATTACTTCCGCCCGAACTTCGCCCGCCCGGTCTCGATCGCGCCGAACGCGAGGGAATCACGGCGCTGCATGATGTGCACCGTCCACCCCTCGTTCATCCGCTGCTCCATCTCGGCGGGGGTATTCGTCGGGAACCCGCAGGGGATCTTGAACTCCTTGCACGCGGCGAGGATCGTGGCCGCTGCAGCTTCGCGCCCGGCCGGGTCACCGCGGAACACACCGCCTAACGTGCCATAGCCGGCAAAGATCTGCGCGACCCCCGGCTCGGCGGCGATCTCCCGCACCTTCGCGAGCCCTTCCTTGCTCTCGATGATCACGCTGATGAACAGCTCGCCGTTCTTGTTGAGCGGCCAGACGTCGGCCTTCTCCTTGTACTGCGCGACGCTCAGGCCCCAGTAGGCCGCGGCCGCTGCGAGCCCCGTGTCGGGACGTGTCCCACCCTTCGAGGCAAACCGCATCGCCTTGATCACGTCGCGGACTTCCTGGGCGGACTCCACCGCTTCCATGGAGACACTGACGTGGCCGGCGTTCAGCTGGCTGACGATGGCCTGGTTCACCTTCACGGGATCGGCGTGCCAGATGCCGATCTTGGCCGTGAATGGATGGGTCCGCATGGAGCCGCCCGCCTTCCGGATTTCCTCCAGGTAGCGAAGGAAGGTCTCGGACGTGCCCTGCGTGAACAGGTAATCGGCGCGCCGAAACGCGACGGTCTCCGTTGCGGCGTCCGCGAGGTTGATCTCCGGTGGCGGGGCCGCCGGCGCGGTCGCGGCAGGGGGCGTCGCCCCTGGTGCACCTGGGGGACCGCCGCGGAAGGCACGTCGCACGATGGCCGGGTGTGAGATGCCAAAGATCGGGAGCCCCTTCTCCTGGGCGGCGATGATCGGGTTCATGCGGTCGCCGCCCTGCGCCTTGGCCGAGTTCGGCGCTGCCAGGAACACAAGGGTGGTGACGCCACACAGGGCGATGCTGCGCATCGGGACGACCTCAGGAGTAGGGGGCGAATCGAAAGCCGGGCCACGCGACCGGTCGCACATCATGCCCCGTGGCGCGCCGTTGCACAACGGCTGCCAACGACCCTTGGCCGGGGCAGGGCCGATCGCCACTTTCCACGTCGCGAAGGCGCGAGGTCTCGGGAACTCCAAACGTCCGTGGGGGCCGGCATGCGACGAGGGCAAGGGCGATGGCACGAGCGGGTCGCGACGGCCGGCGGTCGCGGCGGCGGAGTCGTTAGGCTGCTCCTGCTCGCGTCCCTCGTCGCGTGTTCGGGCAGCTCCACCGACCCCGCGCGGACGTTCGTCCTCCAGGCGCTGACGGACACCGCGCAGGTGTGGCTTCCCGGCGGGTTGGCGCCAGTCACGCCGAGGGTGCAGGTCCTGAGCGATCGCATTCCGGTGGTCGGGTATCGCGTGACCTTCGTCGCCAGCGGTGGGGGCAGCCCGACCAACCCGTCCGTGTTCACGGATGCAACGGGAGCCGCTTCCCCCGGTGCGTGGACCCTGGGCACCACCGCCGGCGAGCAGACGCTGACCGCGTCGATCCCGAGTGCCAGCGTGGTGTTCCGCGCCACGGCCCGTCCCTAGCGGCCGGCTGCCTACCGCGCGAGGATGGCGGCCGCGACGCGTGAGGCGAGCGCGTAGATCGTCTCCTGCGGGTTCACGCCAGGGGCCGTCGGCAGCAGCGATCCATCGGCGACGTAGACGCCGCGAACGCCGAACCGCTCTCCTTCCGGCGACACGGCAGCCACGCGGGCGT
>JAEUJK010000338.1 GCA_016794735.1 Gemmatimonadota bacterium
CCCCCAGACTCTCGACGGCGAGCTGCAGGTCGTGGTCGGTGCCATCGGGGACCGGCGGGAGCGGCCCGCGATCGCTGCCGATGCCCCCCTCGAGGATCCGCGCCACCGGGAAGGGCCAGTTCGTGGCGGCTGGCATTCGCCCGGCCATCGCGCGCAGGACGCGGGTGCGCCCCGGGTCGTCGTGCACACTCGTCAGGCGCCGCACCTCACCACCGGGCTCGAGGATATCGATCACCGCACAATCGCAGAGGTACGGCACCGCGGCGTGACAGGCCGCAATCAGTGTCTCCTCGTAGTCGAGCGTCGCGTTGAGGTCGTTGCCGGCACGGGCGAGGAAACGCGCCGACTCCTCCGCGCGGAGGCGCTGCGTGATGTCGCGGAGCACCACGTTGTAGAGGCGCACCCCATCGACCTCGAGCTTCGAGATCGACGCCTCGGCCGGGAACTCCTCCCCGCCGCGGCGCATCCCGAAGATCTGGCGACGCTCTCCCATGCGACGCGCAGCGGACGAACCGGAGCCGAAGGTCCGCACGTGGCGGTCGTGTGAGGTGCGGTATCGATCCGGCAGGAGGCGTTCCAGCGGCTCACCCAGCATCTCGTCCGCGGAGTACCCGAACATCGCCTCGGCACCGTGGTTGTAGTGCACGATGCGCTGGTCTTCATCCACCGAGATGATCGCGTCGGCCGCGATCATCAGGATCCCCTGGAAGGTGCGCTCGGAGCGCTGCAATTCGCGCGTGGCGCGGCGGAGACGCTGCAACGCGTTGAACGCGAATCCGGTCCCGCCGATCCCCACGATCACGGCCACGAGGAACAGCAGGATCGACCCGCGCTGAAGGCTCCACCCCTGCTCCAGCTCGAGGCGAACCACGGTGAACACCAGGAGGATCAGAACCACCCCCCAGGCGCCCCCTGCAAGCAGTAGCGCGATCCGCCAACGTCGTGACGGATCGTCGGCTACCGATGTGCCTCGTTCGCTGATAACTACGCCTCCTGCAGGAGCCCCAGACGCAGTGCAAACTGCACGTAGTGGGCGCGATGCGACAGGCCGAGCTTCTCGTTGATGCGCTGCTTGTAGGTGTCGACCGTCTTGGGACTGATGAAGAGACGCTCACCAATCTCCGGCGCCGAGTATCCTTGCGCCGTCAACCGCAGCACATCGCGCTCCCGCTCGGTGAGTCGGGCGTAGCGATCGCGATCAGCATCCTGCGGGTCCTTTCGCGTGAGTCCCTTGGCGAGGACACGTGCCGCCGTCGGCCGCACGAAGACATCGCCCTTCGCCACGGCACGCACCGCATCGACGAGCTCGCGATCCGCGGCGCTCTTCACCAGGTATCCCGCGGCACCAGCCTCGAGCAGGGGCACGAGGAATTCCTCCTCGGGATGCATCGTCAGGACGAGCACCCGGGTGTCCTCCCCCTTCGCCACGATCTCCTTGGTGGCCGTCGCGCCATCCATGCCGGTCATGGACAGGTCCATGACCACGACGTCCGGGTGGAAGCGGTCGACCAGGGCGATGGCTTCCTTTCCGTCCCGTGCCTCCCCGACGACATCGATGTCCCTCGCAGTGCCGAGCACGGCCTTGAGCCCGGCTCGAACAATGGTGTGATCGTCGGCGAGGACGACGCGAATCAGGTCGGACTTCATGTGGACTCCAGTGGGGGTGGGTCGCCAACCGTCGCGATGGCGATGGGGACCTCGAGGCGCAAACGGCGGCGATCACCGTCGCGCTGCAGATCTAGTGATCCGCCCAACAACTCGGCGCGTGCCCGCAAGACTTCAATCGACTCCGGCTGGGACACGCCAGCCACCGGAGCCGCGCGCCCACGCGCGTCGACGACATCGAGCACCAGCCGGTCCACGGCAAGGCGCACCGACAACTCGAGCCCCGGGCAGCGCTCCTGCGCCGCGAGGCGCAAGGCGGCGCGTGCCGTGCGGTACACCAGGGCACTGGCCGCCGGGTGGGCGCTGGCGGCACTTGGCGGTGCGTCGAAGGTGAGGAGGGCGTCCGTGTGCGCATTGTGTTCGCGCACCAGTTGCTGGAGCGCGCCATGCAGGCCGTCGTTGGACTGCCAGCGTGGATTGGCCTCATGCGAGAGGGCCTTCACGTCGTCCAGCACCCCGGCGGCGATCTGGCGCACGCCGTCGACCCGCTCGAGTACCTTCGGATCGGCCGTGCCCGCGGAGAGCGCCCGCAGCTCCAGGAGGAGCGCGGCCATTGACTGCGCGGTCGAATCGAACAGCTCCCGCGCGATCTGCCCCTGCTCATCCTCCATGTGGCGGAGCACCTGCGCGGCGAGCCCACGGTATCGGGCGCGCTCGCGGCGGACCACATCGAACAGGCGGTCAACATTCCGCTCGAGCCGCACGATGTCCTGGTCCGACCACACCGACGACGGAACGGTGACTCGCTCTTCGCCGCTGGCAAACTGGTCCACCGCCCGTCGCACCTGCTCGACCGGATGCCACGCAAACGCCACCAGGGCGAGATGCACGACCACCGTAGCGACCGCCACGACAAGCACCAGCGAAAACGCGTACCGCGGCAGTGCTTCCTGGCGGAGGTTCCACCAGGTCAGCAGCAACACGGTTGCCAGGAGCGGGAACGACGCGCCGCCGACCTTGACCATTAGCGGCGCGCGTCGAAGGACATCCACGACGCGACCGAACGACCCGAGGTCCTCCTGGTCGTTCGCCACGCCGCGCACGGCGGGGCTCAAGAACTGCCCCCGCGTGAGCTGTACGACTCCGTCGTTGGTGGATAGCACCGTTCGTCCCTCATTTGGGAGAAGGGTACGGCCGAATCGCCGGACTCCTCTGTCGGGCGCCTGCGATTGAAGTGTAAGGCAATGCCCGACAGCCTGTCGTAGACCCCGGTGCCCCGGGAGGGGCACCGGAAACGCACGCCGCTCGCGGTGTTACCCGCTCACGGACTCGCCGCCCCCTCAGCGTACGAGCGTCAGAATCGTTTGACCTGAACCGTGCGCGATCCGAAGTACTGCATCCCTGCCATGGCCGTCGGTGAGGACATCCACGGAGGTGACGCCCCCGATCCCCCGTGTGAAGTGCCTCGTCGTATCCTGTTCCCCCATCATCACTTCAACCCGTTGGTCGTGGTGATCCCACGCCGCGCCGAGGAAGGGGTATCCGCGGTGAACGGTCTGGGCACCAAGCTCCGGGTCGTCCACTTCGAGTGTGGCCTCGCGGCCGGCATTCCGGCGGGTGAAATCCCGGAGCCGTTGCTCCCATTCGTCCTGCCCCACTGGAGCAAGTACCGGCGTCGCACGCGC
>JAEUJK010000361.1 GCA_016794735.1 Gemmatimonadota bacterium
GCGGTCCGCGAATACGCCGGGTCGTACCGGATGCCGCGGATCGCGACCCGCACCATCGAGCGATTTGGTGGGGCCTTTGCGTTCACCGTCAATGCCTGGGCGCGCGGGGACACCCTCCTGCTGAGCGCTGGCCTCGAGCCACGACGATTCGTGCGCGTCGACTCCCTGCGATTGGCCGAGGTCGGCGGCGACGCGCGGCTGGTGGTCCGTCGTGGTGCAGATGGCATGGTCTCACACCTGCTGACCAGTGTCCCGACGGCGGGCAGCGAAGTGCCGGTGTCGCTCGCGCGGGTGCCGTGGTACGAAGTGCCGTACTTCCTGAATGAATACGCGAGCTGGGTGACTGCTGCGCCGTTGCTGGCACTGGCCCTGTGGGGACTCATCGCCGCGGTGCGGTGGCTGATGCGTCGTCGCCGCGCGGTGGGCGTCCCCGCTGCGGGTCCACGTGGGGCGATTGCGCTCGGCGTGGTGGCAACGGCGCTGAGTGTGGCGTTCACCTTTGGCTTCATCGCACGTTCGACGCGCGACCTGGGGCGCGGGCAGGGGATCGCCCTCGGCATGGACGCCGGCGCGATGGCCTGGTTAGGCGTCCCGTGGTTGATCGCGGCGGGGGCGCTGGTGCTTTGCGTCCTCGGGGTGCTGGCGTGGCGAAGGCGCTGGTGGTCCGTTCCGGGGCGCAGCTGCTTCAGCGTCCTTGCGCTCTCGCAGCTGGTGATGGCCCACTTCCTCTGGTGGTGGAACTTCCTGCCCGCGCGTTGGTGAAGCGCCCCAGCGCCGGCCGCAGTCCCGACACGATGGGCTCCCGCAGATGGCGGCGCGGTGTGCGGCGGCCCGTTACTGGTTAGGTCTCGCTGCAAGGGCGAACGGGCGCCAGGCACTCCGGCTGATGGACGTGCCACCCGGTCCCATCACCGCGATGCGCCAGCGCATCTGTTGGTGTGCCGCGACGAGTTGCTCCGTGATCACCGGCGGCAGCCGATACGATGCGATTGGCGCCGCGACGATCGCCGTATACACGACCCCGGTGTCCGTGGCGATGTCCAGTCGATAGTGCGCAGCGGTCGCGGCCGCGGCCCATGCAAAGGTCGCCCGCGCCGGCGCGAGCGCCTCACCCGCGGCCGGCGTCAACAGACGCACCTGCCCTCGCGGTAGATCGACGGCCGGCGAGGCCGCGCTGCCGCTCCCAACGACGTAACGCAGCACGGGCATCGGGAATCCCGCGACGCCACCGGTTGGGAGCACGCCGCGACCTGCGCCGACAGCGCCGAGGTTGGTGTCTCCCTCCTTGTCGCCCGTCGCCTCGATGCGCAGCAACAGGTAGTACGTCCCCTCGGTGAGCGTGGGGAGTCGCGAGGGATCGGGACCCGCCAGGGTGAACGGCCCAGCCCCCGGCGGGAGGAAGACGTTGAAGCGGCTGAGCTGCGTGTACCGGCGCTGCTGCGTGCGTTGCTCCAGCGGCAGCGAGGCTTCCGTCATGAGGTCATCGGTCGATGGGAGTTCGTCACCGGGCAACACGACCTCCCACCGGCCGACCAACCGTCCCGTGCCGGTGTACGCCAGGCGCGCCTCGACGGGACCGGGAACCGTTCCCTGTCCCACGTGAACCATCGGCGACTCGTCCACGGGCACGATGCGCACGTCGGTGAAGGCGAGCGGGGTGCGCGCGCCACCTCCCGTCAGGCGGCACGTCACGGCAACGAACTGGTCAGGCGCCCCCGTGCGACTCACGAAGCGACGCACATAGTAGAACGCCGAGCCCTTGCCCTCGGTCGCCGCCTGGTACGCGCGTCGCGCCACCGAGGGCGGGATGCTCATGATGTCGGTGAAGCCGTTGGTGCCGCTCGTGGTCGACCGGTCA
>JAEUJK010000379.1 GCA_016794735.1 Gemmatimonadota bacterium
AGACCGGGACCATCACGTCGACGGTTTCGGTGCGCGTCTGCACGCACACCTGCCGTCCGTTCTGGGTGGCATAACGCGCGCAGACCGTGCGCGTTTGTCGTCGCCTGAGGCGACCCGACCAGCTGGAGCGGGTCAGCGGAAATCGAAGGTCGATGATGAAGGCGAGTTGTTCGACGTCCGACGTGTTGTCGCACAGGAACCGGCTGCGTTCGGTCGACGACACGGCCTGGTCGACGCGGCACGTGCCAAACTCCGGGCTCAGGCTCATGGAGCCGGCAAGGATGGTCAATGAGCCCCGCAGCGTCGTGGCCTCACCGGTCGAGCCGGTGAAGTCGTAGATCCCGTCCTCGGTGACCGCCGTCTGGGGCGGGGGGCCGCCGGCGCACGCCGCGAGCGCGAGCGCGCCCAGGATGCCTAACGCGCCCCATCGCCGGGGCAGCCGGATCGTGCGCATGCACCCAAGATGTGGCGCCTGGCCGTCTGGCGCGAGGCGGGGGGCGGGGATAGGCTTGGCGCGCGATGGCGCCGGTGCTCGACGCACCGGCGGCGACCGGGTTCGGGGGACGGGTGGAACGCGCGTCACGACGGCCATCGCGCGGGTTGATCACGCATTGCTGCCTGGTTGATGAACACACTGCTGCTTGCCATCCTCGGTTACCTGGTCCTGCAGTTCGGCATCGGGATCTGGGCGTCGAAGCGTGTGCACAGCGAGGCCGACTACCTGCTGGCCGGCCGCTCGTTAGGCTATCCGCTCGCGACCTTCTCCTTCTTCGCCACCTGGTTCGGCGCGGAGACGGTGATGGGGTCGGCGGGCACCGCGTACCGCAGCGGGGCATCGCTCGCCAACGCCGAGCCGTTCGGCTACGGGCTCTGCCTCGTGGGGATGGGGCTGATCTTCGCGCGCCCGCTCTGGCGGCGACAACTGACCACGCTCGCCGACCTGTTCAGGACCCGCTATTCCATCCAGGTCGAGCGGGTCGCCGCCGTCATCCTGATCCCGAGCTCCATCATGTGGGCGGCCGCGCAGGTGCGGGCGTTCGGGCAGGTCCTCTCCCTCGCCGGCACCTTCCAGCTGGAGACCGCCATCGCGCTGGCGACGGGCTTCACCATCCTGTACACGGTGTTTGGGGGACTGCTCGCCGACGCGGTCACCGACCTCGTCCAGGGCGTCATGGTCGTGCTGGGGCTCATCGTCGTGCTCGTCGCGGTGATCATGGCGCTTCCCGACGGGGTGACGGTGTCCAGCGTCCTCACGGCGCCTGGTGCGGTGACCGTCCGTCCCCCGGACGACGTGACGTGGCTCGCGCTCCTCGAGGAGTGGAGCATCCCGGTGTGCGGCTCGCTCATCGCGACGGAACTTGTCGGACGCGTGGTGGCGACGCGCAACGAGAACGTCGCCGCGCGATCGGCACTGATGGCAGGGGGGATGTATGTCGCCGTGGGACTCATCCCGCTCCTGATTGGCCTCATCGGGCGGCAGGTGGTGCCCCCGCTCGCCGATGCGGAGCAGGTGGTGCCAGCGGTCGCGCAACAACTCCTGCCGACGGGTCTCTTCATCGTGTTTGTCGGTGGCCTGCTCTCGGCGATCCTCTCGACCGTGGACAGCACGCTGCTCGTCTCCTCGGGCCTCCTGTCGCACAACCTCATCGTGCCCCTGTTCGGCATTGTCTCCGAGGCGCAGAAGGTGCGCGTGGCCCGCCTCGGTGTGGCGAGCTTTGGCGTAATCGCGTTCGTCCTGGCCGTACGCGCCGAGGGCGTCTTCGCTTTGGTGGAGCAGGCGTCGGCGTTCGGGAGCTCGGGCGCGTTGGTGGTGGTGGTCTTCGCGTTGTTCACCGGGTGGGGCGGGGCACGCACGGCGATGGCGACGCTGCTGGTCGGCCTGGTGAGTTACCTCGTCGGGACCTTCGGTGGAGTGGAGGCGCCGTTCCTTGCCTCGTTGCTCTTCTCCCTCGTGACGTACGTGGTGGGGAGCGCCGTCGAGGGGCGACGGCGTGTGGTTCCGTTCGCCGAGCGTTGACAGCGTCCCGGGCGCGTGCGAGCGTAAACGTCCAACCCAATGGCACGGTGACGATGCGCAGGTTCCTGTTTGTGGCAGTCCTGGCCCTGCTGGCGGCGGCGCCGCTCGAGGCGCAGAAGCGGGGCGATCGAAACACCATCACGCGCGTGGACATCGATGAGGCGGGGAATGCCGTCACGAATGCCGACGACGCGGTGCGGCGCCTGCGCCCGCAATGGTTGCGCGGGCCGATGGGGCGGAGTGCGTCGTCAGGCGCCGACGGCAACCGCGGCGAGTCCGCCACGGAGCCCATCCTCTACATCGATGAGCGGCGCCAGCCGAACCTCGACCAGCTGCGCACGGTGCAGGCGGCGGCAATCGAGGAGCTGAAGTTCATGGACCAGAACCGCGCCATCCAGATGCTCGGCCCCGGCCACGAGGCAGGGGCGATCATGGTCAAGACGCGAAAGCCGCAGTAGGTCAGGGCACGACGTTGGTGGGGCGGAGCACCAGCTGCTCGATGAAGAATTCCATCATCCGGTCGGTGCGCAGCGCGGTGTGACCCGCGTCCGGCCCCACCTGCACCTCGAAGCTTTTCCCCGCCCGCTGCAGCGCCTGGATGAGCTGCATGGTGTTGTTGGGGTGCACGTTGTTGTCCGCCGTCCCGTAGTAGATCATGAGACGCCCCTTCAGCTTGTCGGCGTACGCCATCGCCGAGCCGGCGTCGTATCCCGCGGCATTCTCCTGCGGGATCCACATGTAGCGCTCGGTATAGATCGTGTCGTAATGCCGCCAGTCGGTCACGCTCGATGAGGCGGATGCCGCGGCGAAGACGTCCGGGTGGCGCAGCAAGGCCAGCGCCGAGGCGTACCCACCGTACGACGACCCGAAGATCCCCACGCGCTCGCGATCGATGTAGGGTCGCGACCAGAGCGCACGAACCCCGGCAGCCTGGTCGTCGATTTCCACGGTGCCAAGCTTGAGGTAGATCGCGTCGAGGAATCGCTTGCCGCGACCACCGGCCGAGCGGGAGTCGAGCGAGAGGACGATGAAACCGAGCTCCGTGAGCGGATGCGGCGGTGCGAAGGTCTCCCGCGCGCCGTTCGTCGCGGGACCGGCGTACACCGTGACGAGCACCGGGTACCGTCGGGTCGAGTCGAAGTCGCTTGGCCGGCTCAACATCCCGTGCAGGTCGGTCACGCCATCTGCCGCCTTGTAGGTGAACAGCTCGACGCGCTTGAGGCCGAGCGAGTCGAAGGTGGCCAGGTTGCTCTCGGCGATGGTCGCGACCGCCGTACCCCTGGCGTCCAGGAGTCGCGTGATCGGCGCGCGGTCGTGTGTCTGGGCCACATCCACGAAGTGGCGGGCGTCCGGGGCGAGGGAAATGGTGTGGTTCCACGCCGGGTCGGTGAGCCGCACATCGCCGGTTCCGTCGAGCCGCACGCGGTGCAGCTGGATCTTCATGTGGTTGTCGCCCGTGCGCGCGACGTACCACAACATGCCGCTGGCTTCGTCCACCTTCACGATCTGCGACACCTCGGCCTCGTGCCGCGTGACCGTGGCCAGCTGCCGGCCGGTGGTGAAGTCGTACAGGTAGATGTTGGCGAACCCCGAGCGCTCCGACACCCAGAGGAAGCGGCGGCCATCGGCGAGGAAACGGATCTCCGGGTGGTTCTCCACCCAGCTCGCGGGCCATTCCTCGCGGACGACCACACGGCAGCTGCCGCTCGATGGGTCACACGCGGTGAACTCCATCACGTTCTGCCGGCGGTTCGTGCGGTTGAACGTGATCTCACGCCCGTCGGGCGACCAGCCGACGGCGTACACGTAGTGGCCGACGACATCGTTGGTGAACGGCTGGCCCCCGCGCACGTCGATGCGCTGCGAACGCCGAGTCGCGACGTCGTACACGAACAGCTCGACGATCGGGTTCGGCGCCCCGGCCTTGGGGTATGCCTCGACGTCGAGTGCACTCTGGACCTTGGTCTGGTCCATCTGCAGGTAGAAGTCCTTCACCGGGCTTTCGTCGAACCGGTAGTAGGCGAGACGCTTGCCGTCCGGCGACCACCACATGGCGGTCACCTGGCCGAGTTCCTCGCCGTAGACCCACGACGCCGAGCCGTTCTTGGTGCGCTGTTCCGCGTTGCCGTCGGTGGTCACCGCGACGGCATTGGCGCCGCTCGTGTCGGAGATCCAGACGTTGCGGTCCCGGTAGAACGCCTTGCGCGTGCTGTCCGGCGCGAAGGCGACGTCGAACTGGCGGCCGCGTTCCGGGAACCCGTTCCGGCGTCCCGCGTTAGGCGCCGCTGCGGAGGCTTCGGTGGCCCGCCGTGTGGCGACGTCGTAGTGCCATTGCTTGCCGCCGTGCTGGTAGCGAAAGCCGCGGGAGTCGGCATCCCAGGTCGAGGTCACGGCGCCGGACCGCACCGACCCGGGGATGACGCGACTCAGCTGCTGGTACCGCTCGTACCGCGGCATCGTGCGCAGCCGGTCCTGTGCCGGCAGGGCGAGGGGCAGCGAGAGGAGGAGCAGCCTGGCGAACGCGCGCATCGGGGGGCACGGGAAGGAGGTGCCGCAAGTTAGCGTGCGGTCGTCCGGCGCGTTACAATCGGGCGTCGCCTCCTACTCCGGTCATCGTGCCCATGTCGTACCTCTCGTCCCTCACGCGCGGCGTTGCACTCGCTGCCGCGCTCCTTCCCGCGGCGTTGTCCGCACAGGCCGCGTCGTCGGTCTACCGCGCCGGCCAGCTCAATGCGGACCAGCAACTCGCGCGCAGCATCTACAAGGAATTGGTGGAGATCAACACCGGGGTGACGACCGGGAACATCACGACGGCCGCGGTCGCGATGGCGAAGCGCCTGCGTGAGGCCGGGATCCCCGAGGCGGACATCTTCGTTGGCGGGCCGCGCCCCGAGAAGCACAACCTGGTCGCGCGCATCCGTGGCTCCCGTGGCGCGGCCGCCGGCAAGCCCTTGTTGCTCCTCGCGCACATCGACGTCGTCGAGGCGCTCAAGGAGGATTGGTCGCCCGAGTTCGACCCGTTCACCTTCAATGAAAAGGACGGGTACTACTACGGTCGCGGGACCGCGGACGACAAGGCGATGGCGGCGATCTTCGTCGCCAACGTCTACCGCATGAAGCGCGAAGGATGGGTCCCCGAGCGCGACATCATCATCGCCCTCACGGCGGACGAGGAGAGCGGTCCGTTCAACGGGGTCGACTGGCTCCTCAAGAACCACAAGGAGAAGGTCGAGGCGGAGTGGGTGATCAACGAAGGGGGCGGGGGCACCCACCGGAACGGCAAGGTCCTCTTCAACACGGTGCAGGCCGCGGAGAAGGTGACGACCAACTTCACGCTGCAGGTGACGAACGCGGGCGGGCACTCCTCGGTGCCCCGCGACGACAACGCCATCACGCAGCTGGCCGACGCCCTCGCCAAGGTGGGGCGCTACCAGTTCCCCGTGCAGCTGAGCGACATCACCCGCGAGTTCTTCAGCAAGTCGGCCGCCGAGGAAGAACCAGCGCTCGGTCGCGCCATGCGGGCCATCGTGGCGAATCCCCGCGACGCGTCCGCGTTACGCACCCTCTCCGCCGACCCCCGCTACAACTCGATGCTCCGGACCACCTGCGTGGCCACCGAGCTCAAGGGCGGGCACGCGACCAACGCGCTCCCGCAGCTCGCCGAGGCGAACATCAACTGCCGCATCTATCCGACGGAAACGGCCGAGCAGGTGCGGGACTCGCTGCGCCGCGTCATTGCGGACACGGGCGTGAAGGTGCTCATCCGCTCGCAGCGTCCGCCCTCGCCGGCGACGAAGCTGCTGGACGAGGTGATGGGTCCCATCCGGCAGATCACGAAGGAGATGTGGGGCGACATCCCGGTGATCCCGACGATGTCGACCGGTGCCACCGACTCCCGGTTCTTCCGCGCGTTAGGCGTGCCGGCCTACGGTGTGTCCGGCTTGTTCAGCGATCCGGCGGTGGATGCCCGGGCCCACGGCCGCGACGAGCGCATGCGGGTGCAGTCCTTCTATGAGGGGCACGAGTTCCTCTACCGCCTGACCAGGGCCTTGGCCGGCCCGCGGCGTCCGGTCTCCGACCAGTAAGGGCGCGTCGGCGCCTTCAGGGGCCCCGCGCGTCCGGGAAGTGCAGGACTAACGCTGGGGGTGGGGGGTGCGTATTTCTGGAGTCACCCTCCTGCCTCCACATCATGCAACGGATCCGGCTCCACCTGGTCGCGGCACTCGCGGGCCTTGCCTCCGCGCTTCCCGCCCAGGAACGCATCGACGAGGAATACACGCGCAAGATCCGCGAGAACCTGCGTGATCCGCGGATCACGACCGAACTCGTTGATCACCTCCCGTACTCGGCGACGGTCCCCACGCCCCTCAAGTTCCACGGCCGCATCATCGGCCAGCCGGGCGAGCTCACCTACGCAAAGGACATCCAGCGCTACTTCGAGGCGCTCGACAAGGCCAGCGACCGGGTGAAGACCTGGACCATCGGCAAGTCCGAGGAAGGGCGCGACATGATCGTCCTCGTCGTCGCCGATGAGGCCACGATCCGGAACCTCGACAAGTACAAGGCCGACATGGCCGCGCTCGCTGACCCCCGCAAGACGACGGAGGCGCAGGCGAAGAGCATCATCAGCAACGGCAAGATGATGTACTGGCTCACCTCGGGGATGCACTCGCCCGAGACCGGCGGCCCCGAGGCATTGCAGGAGCTCGCCTATCGCCTGGCCGTCGGCGAAAGCGAGTACATCCGCACGATCCGCAACAACGTGATCACGATGATCACCCCGGTCATCGAGGTGGACGGCCGCGAGAAGCAGGTCGACACGTACTACTTCAACAAGAAGCTGCCGGCCAACGCCACGCGCCTGCCCCTCATGTACTGGGGCAAGTACGTCGCGCACGACAACAATCGTGACAACATCGGGCAGCTGCTCAACCTGTCGCGGCAGGTGAACACGTTCTTCCTGGAGTGGCATCCGCCCATCATGCACGACCTGCATGAGGCGTCGAACTACCTGTACGCGTCCACGGGTACCGGCCCGTACAACGAGGCCATCGACGCCATCACGGTGGACGAGTGGTGGATCCTCGCCAAGAACGAGGTCATGGAAATGACCAAGCGCGGCGTGCCGGGCGTCTGGACCTACGGCTTCTACGACGGCTGGGTCCCGAACTACATGTTCTTCGCCGCGCACGCGCACAACGCGACCGGCCGCTTCTACGAAGTCCAGTCGTACGGCCCGGACACCGGCACCGTGCGCCTGGGTGCCACGCAGACGTCGCGCGAGTGGTTCCGCCCGAACCCGCCGCTCCCATCCATCAGCTGGGGCCCGCGCAACAACACCAACATCCAGCAGTCGGCGCTCCTCATCACGCTGAACCACGTCGCGAAGAACAAGGCGACCTATCTCGAGAACTTCTGGCTCAAGGGGAAGCGCCAGGTCGACAAGGCGAAGACCGGCCCGACCTACGCCTGGGTGGTGCCGGCCAACCAGCGACGCAAGGCCGAGGTGGCGAGTGTCGTGAATGACCTGCGCTTCCAGGGGCTCGAGTTCCACACGGCCAATGCCGCCGGCACCTTCGGCAACGTGACCGTGGCGCCGGGCGACTACATCATCCGCGGGGACCAGCCGTATCGCAGCATCCCGGAGATGTACTTCTCGCTGCAGAACTACTCGCCGGCCAACCCGCGTCCCTACGACGACACGGGCTGGACCTACCAGCTCATGCGCAACTTCAACGTGCAGCCGGTGGGTGACAAGGCGATCCTCGCCGCGGCCATGACGCCGGTGACGGCGGACGTGAAGGCGAAGGGTGGCATCGAGGGGAACGGACCGGTGATCGTCGTCGAGCACACGACCGACAACAACCTCATCACCTTCCGCTTCAAGCATGCGAGCGTGCCGATGCAGGCGGCGGAGGATGACTTCGAGCTGAATGGCAAGCGGTTCCGTGCCGGGGCGATCATCATCAATGGTGGCGATCGTGCCGCGCTGGGGGCCACCCTCACCGAGCTTGGGCTGTCGGCCTGGGCCACGGGGGCGGCGCCGGCGGTGAAGACCCACGACCTCGACGTGCCGCGCATCGGGTACGTGCACAGCTGGCAGCGCACGCAGGACGAGGGATGGGTGCGCGCGGCGCTCGAGCGCTTCGGGGTGCCGTTCACCTACTTCTCGGACATCAAGCTCCGCGAGGGCAACCTGCGGGCGAAGTACGACGTCATCGTCTTCCCGCACGTCGGGGGCACCGCCATCTCCCAGGTCAACGGGATCCCGAAGACCGGGCCGCTCGCCTTGCCCTACAAGAAGACAGAGGGCACGCCGAACCTCGGCGCGCTGGACCAGGCGGATGACATTCGCGGCGGGATGGGGATCGAGGGGCTGACCGAGCTGGCGAAGTTCGTCCAGCAGGGCGGCACGTTGCTGGTGGAGGGGTCGACCAGCGTCATCTTCCCCGAGTACGGCCTCACGAACGGCATCACGGTGGAGGAGCCGGAAGGACTCTTCGTGCGTGGCTCGGTGATGCGCGGCATCGTGGCGGACCGCCGCAGCCCGATCATGTACGGGCACGACGGGGCGCAGCTGCCGGTGTACTTCAACACGGCCCCGGTGCTCAATGCCGGCGGCGGTGGCGGTGGCGGGTTTGGCGGCGGTGGTGGTGGTGGCGCCAACATCGGGCAGAACATCACCCCGATGGCGACGCCGCTGCGGCTCTCGCCGTGGGACAGCACGAGTGCGCCGGCGCGTCCGGGCGCGGGTGGTGGGGCTGCCGGTGGGCCCGGTGGTCCGGGCGGC
>JAEUJK010000411.1 GCA_016794735.1 Gemmatimonadota bacterium
GGCCCGACATGCGGGGCGCCACCGACTGGCGCTCTCGCTCATTGTGGTCTACCTGTTGGTGCGCGCGGTGATCGTCCTGGCGTTCCGGCGATAAAGGACGTTCGCGGGTGCGTTGTATGAAGCCTCGAACCCCACGGAGCCCCCAATGAAGAAACCGGTGTATGGCATGGCCCTCGGCGCGGTGCTCGGCGCCCTCGACGGCTTCAGTTCCCTCCTGTCGGCGCCCGAGACGGCGCCGGGGATCCTCGGGATCGTGATCGGCTCGACGTTCAAGGGCGTGCTGGCCGGCGTCCTCATCGGGTGGTTCGCGACCCGCGTGAAGTCGCTGCCGCTGGGGATGCTGTTCGGCCTCGGCGTGGGAGCGGCGCTCGCCTACGTGATCGTCTACCTGCAGTCGCTGGAGCCGGGCAGCCCGAGTTACTTCTGGGAGATCATGTTGCCCGGCTCGCTCGTGGGCGTGCTGGTCGGGTACGCCACGCAGCGCGAACGCCGCGCCGCGTAACCCGGGTCGCCTAACGCGGCGGTGTTGCCGTGCTGGCTGGCGGCACCACCGGCTTGCGTCGGAAGACGCTGCGGGCCACGAAGCCGTCGTATTCGGTCGACTCGCGCCGGACCTCGTTGGTGCCCCCGGCGAGGTAACGGAGCAGGGCGGTGCTGTGCGCGAGCCCGGCGCCGGCCACCGTCTGCAGCCACGCGCCGCGCGCCGTCTCGTCCGGCGCCTCGGTGGTCATGTTGATGTAGTTGACCCGCGGGTTGGCCACGCCCTGGCCTGTCGCCTCGCGTGCGCCACGCAGCGCGAGTGAGACGAGGATCCCGTTGTGGAAGTACTCACGGAAGTTCTCCACGTCCTGCTGCCCGTACTTTCGATACCGCGCGTACATCCGCTTGTTGATGGCCTCCATGTCGGGCAGTCGCGTGATGGAGGCCGCGAGGGAGTCGAGCACGGCGAACTGGGCGACCTTGAGTTCGGGGTATCGCGGGTCGTCCACCCACGAGTATCCGGGGATGAACCATCCACGTGGGGCCCACCACGAGCGCTGGGGGCCCTGCCGACTCCGCACCCAGGCACTGTACCCAGCGAAGTACTGCACCCATTCGTGCGTGGGATACCCGTGCATGTTCACGAAGATGTCCGGCAGCCAGGTGTCCATGAGCTTCGGCCGGACGCGCGATTCCGGGTACAGCCCGTCCGGGTTGTTGGCGCCGGCGGTGGCGTCGACGCCTAACGCGCCCAGGTAGCCGGCGTGCAGCATGAAGTCCGGGTTCGTCCGCTGCATCTCGACGGCGAGCCGCGCGCCATCAGCATTCGTGATGGGGTGCAGGACGACGTTGACGCGGTCGAGGAGGCGGCGATACGACGAGTCGGTGGCGAGCAACTCGCCGAAACGCAGGATGTGGCTTGTGCTGGAGACCTCGTTGGCGTGTTGTCGCCCGGAGATGACCAGGGTGGGCTTGAGCGCGTTCAGCTTGGCTTGCGAGACGTAGCGCGCGTCGTTCGCCGGCTGGAAGTCGGCCGCGTACATCGGTTGGCCCAGGAACGAGGTCCCGACGTGGTACACGGAGACGTTGGGGAATGTCGCGAGGCGCGCCATGACTGAGTCACTCTCGGATGGCGGGATCGGCGAGTCCCACTGGACGAGCCGTTGGCCGCGCCAGGTGAAGGCGCGGTCGCGGAGGACGGGAGTGGTCGTGGACGTGGGGCGGCGACTTCTTGGGATGGCGGCAAAGGCCTGGTGCCTCACCAGGGTGTCGCGCGGGATCACGCGCAGCAGGATCTCTCCGACGCGGTCGTAGCTCAATTCTTCATTGAGGATGCCGGCGCCATGGAGGTCGGTCAATGCGCGCGCCATCCCGGTGACCAGCGTGGTCGACGCGAAGGTGCGATCGATCGCCGACTCCGAGCCCCGCGCCTTGTACTCAGCGAAGCGGTCCACCGTGTCGAGTGTCGCCACTTCGAGGAGGAGGCGGGTCACGTCGCTCGCGCCCTGCGTCACCGCGATCCCGCGCAGCTTCGGCGGATCGAGGGGCAGGGGATCGAGCTGGTAGCGTTGCCTGACGACGGTGCCGCCACGCTCGCGCCAGGAGAGCACAACCTCTGGCACGCCGCGTTCCTTCCCGGTGACCGTGATGCGTGCCCGGCCCGGCTTGCCGTCACCGCCGGGCTGGATGTAGGGGAGGATGCGGCCGGGATAGGCGAGGTCGCCAACGCCGTATCGATTGCCGAGCAGGGTGAAGAGCGTGAGTGTCTCGAAGTAGATGTC
>JAEUJK010000689.1 GCA_016794735.1 Gemmatimonadota bacterium
CCGATCTCGGTGCTGATCGCGTTCCTCGGCCTCAAGGCGTTCGGCATCGGCGCCGACATCATGTCGCTTGGCGGCGTGGCCCTCGCCATCGCCGAGTTGGTCGACGCGGCCGTGGTGATGGTGGAGAACATGCACAAGCACCTGGAACGACGCACGCGCGAGTCCGCGACCTTTGCGGACGCCGCGATGTTGACGACGGCAGAACGGTGGGAGGTGGCACGTGAGTCGGCGCGCGAAGTCGGGCCTTCGCTCTTCTACTCGCTCCTCATCATCACGGTCTCGTTCATCCCGGTGTTCACCCTCGAAGGGCAGGAGGGGAGGCTGTTCAAGCCGCTCGCCCTCACCAAGACCTTTGCCCTGGCCGCAGCGAGCCTGCTCAGCGTGACCCTGGTCCCGGTCCTGATGGGCCTGTTCATCCGGGGGCGCATCTACAAGGAGCGCAGCAATCCCCTGAGCCGACTCCTCATCCAGGGATATCGGCCGGTGCTCGGCTGGGCGCTGCGCCATCGCGCGCTGCTCATGGGCATGTCGATCGCGACGCTTGTGGTCACGTGGATTCCGTTCCAGCGCGTGGGAAGTGAGTTCATGCCGCCGCTGGACGAGGGCACGATCCTCTTCATGCCCACGACCCTGCCGGGGATCAGCGTGGCGCGGGCAAGGGAACTGCTCCGTCAACAGGATGCCATCCTCGCGTCCTTCCCCGAGGTGGAGAGCGTGTGGGGCAAGGCCGGCCGCGCGAACACCGCAACGGATCCCGCTGGGCTGGACATGGCCGAGACCACGATCCGGCTGCGTTCGGTTGGTGCATGGCGACCGGGGATGACGACCGAACGGCTCGTGGCGGAGATGGACAGTGCGGTGCGCATGCCTGGTGTGACGAACGCGTGGACGATGCCGATCCGCGGGCGCATCGACATGCTGGCGACCGGCATTCGCACGCCCGTCGGGGTCAAGATCTTCGGGCCGGACCTTGCCGAGCTGGAGCGCTTGGGCCGCGAGGTCGAGCGGCACCTCCGCATGGTGGAGGGGACGCGCAGCGCATTCGCGGAGCGTGCGGTGAGTGGGTATTACCTCGACATCGATATCGATCGCGCGGCCGCGGCCCGCCACGGGTTGAATGTCGGCGACGTGCAGGTGGTGATCGCGACGGCGATCGGTGGGATGACCATCACCCAAACCGTGGAAGGACGACAGCGGTATGGCGTGCGGGTGCGATATCCCCAGGAGTTGCGCGACACTCCGGAGCGACTCGCGGCGGTGCTTGTGCCCGTGTCGCATGAGGCCGGCGCCATCCCCGCCGCGGGTGCGGGGATGGGCGGGACCGCGGCCATGGCGTCGAGCGGGCGGGCCGCGCAGGTCCCACTCGGTCAGGTTGCCACCATCCGGCAGGTACCGGGGCCGATGGTCGTGCGCTCCGAGGGGGCGCTGCCGACGGCCTGGGTCTACGTGGACGTTGCCGGAGGGGACCTCGGGGGGTACGTCCAACGAGCACGTGCGGAGATCGCGCGCAATGTCGCGTTGCCTGCCGGGTACAGCATCGCGTGGAGCGGGCAGTTCGAGTACATGCAGCGCGCGGAGGCGCGCATGCGCCTGGTGGTGCCGGCGACGCTGGCGATCGTCTTCCTCCTG
>JAEUJK010000523.1 GCA_016794735.1 Gemmatimonadota bacterium
ACGTCGCCGCCGAACACCGTGCTGTAGCTCGGCGCGACGTCGTTGGAGTGCGAGGCGGTGGTCCAGTCCGGGTTATCCGACCCCGGCGCGGGCTGCGCGTTGTCGGGACTCGCGGGGTCCTCGCGACAGGCGATGACGAGCGCGAGCCACAGCAGGGGCCTCCAGGATCGAGTCACGGGCACGGTGGCGAGGGACTGGGCAGGGCGATGAAGAACCGCGAGTGAGACGCCGAGGTAACGCTTGTGTGAAGAACACGCCAACCGAGCTCTTCCCCACGTTCGCCATGAATCGAACGAAAAAAGGGCCCCCTGCCAGGCAGGGGGCCCTTCGGACGACTCCAGCGGCGCCTCAGCGCGCTGCGATAGCGATCCAGGCGATGGCGGCGGCGACCAGCACGAGGATCATCGTGCGGCGCTGCTGCTCCACACGGGCGTTCCGCACCCGGTGATATGTCACCGAGTGGCACCCGATCATCTCGAAAATTCGGTCACGCTGGGAGTTATCAGCCCACATACCCATTGGTCCCTGCATTCCCCGTGCCCCGGCGTTCGTTCCCGATTCCATAACCAGCCCCTCCCCCGACAGAGCGCCGCCCCACGCGGCACGGGAGGGAGGTTAACGGTGCTGCCGAGGGCAGTACACTCGGGGAACCCGCAGCTCCCTATTCGAGGACGAGGACCGTGAACTGCCCGTCCTCACGCGCATTGCTTGCGCGGTTCCAGCAGCGCACCTGGACGCGGAGGGTCGCCCCGGTGTCCTCGGTCCAGCCCTGGAGCTGGCAGGTGGTGAGCCCCGACCCGAAGGGGGAAACCTGGACGATTTCGGCCGCCGACCCGCCATTGGCGAGCCCCGGGAAATCGACCGCGTATTCACCAACACCCAGGCGCGTCACACGCGCGGGAATGCCCGAAGAGGAGCGCTGGTAGTTCGCCGGCGGGACATACGGCTGGTCGATCGCAGCGGTGGGGTCGTTGGCCCACGCGATGCCAAAACGCTTGCCGGGACGCCCGGCTTCGAGCATGAGCAGGGTGAAGCGCGCATCCGTGTGCGCGCCCGACGGTGCATAACAGACCACCGAAGCCCACTCGCCCTGGTTCCACGACGCGATCTTGCACAGGTCCGGCGCGCCGCCGACGGTGCTCACGAAGTAGTTCTCGGGGAGGGTCGTGCGCGGCGCGTTGAGGTGCACGAGGTAGCTGCCCGGGGCCGAGCGATCCACGGCGACCGGCTGGCCCGACGAGGAGAACGCGTTAGGCACCGAGGTCGCCGAGGCTTCTGGCGCGCCTGCGACCATGGCGGCAAACCCGTGACGGCCCGGCAACGACCGTGAGCCGACGACCATCGCGGTGAAGCGCGAGTCCACCGGGGCCCCATTGCCGAGGTAGCAGGCGACGTTGGCCTCGAGGTCGCGCTGGTTCTGCGCGTTCCCCCAGTCTTCGATATGGCAACGCTCGCCGTCGGAACCGTAGGCGGTCACGAGGACGACATCACGGAAGGTGGAGTCGATGCGGGCCAGGCGTTCGAACGTCACGCGATAACGCCCGACGGTGCTGCGCGCGATGCGGATCCCACCGCCGGTGCCGTTGTAGGCAAAGGCGTGCATCGGCTGGTAGGGCGCGGCGGGCGTCTCCTCATGGGCAAAGGCGTACGCGAGCCGACGTTCGGCCGTGGCCAACGTGACCGCGACGTCGCGCGACGCGCTCAGCGTGCCGGAAGCGACCGACACGCGCACGGGACCATGGCCCGTCGCCACGAGCACACCGGGGGCGATGAAGCGGGCAATCGAGGTATCGGAGCTCGACCAGGTCAGCGAGGACATCGCGACCGGTTGGGCGGAGCCATCAAAGGCCGTCGCCGTGAGCGTCGCGGTGTCACCCGCGACCATGGCGCCAGGCGCATTGGCAATGACAATGGAGACCGGATCGGCTCCCGGAACGCCAACGCCGTCGTCGTCGGCACACGCCGGCAAGGCGAGGACAACGGCAGCGAGGGCCGAGCGATCCACGGCGACCGGCTGGCCCGACGAGGAGAACGCGTTAGGCACCGAGGTCGCCGAGGCTTCTGGCGCACCCGCGACCATGGCGGCAAACCCGTGACGGCCCGGCAGCGACCGTGAGCCGACGACCATCGCGGTGAAGCGCGAGTCCACCGGGGCCCCATTGCCGAGGTAGCAGGCCACGTTGGCCTCGAGGTCGCGCTGGTTCTGC
>JAEUJK010000560.1 GCA_016794735.1 Gemmatimonadota bacterium
GGTTCCCAGGATCAGGTCGCCGCGCACCGGGTGGATCACGATGTCGTCCACGCGCACCCGCGGCACGCCACCGGTGACCGCGCGCCACGTCGTGCCGCCATCGTACGTCACGAACAGGCCGAACTCGGTCCCCGCAAACAACACGTTGCGGTTGCCGGGATGCTCCTCGACGACCTTGATCGGGTGCCCCGCGGGAAGGTCGCCGGTGACGAGGCGCCAGCTGGTCCCGCCGTCGGTCGTGCGAAAAAGCCACGGCGTCATGTCGTCGTCGTAGTGGCCGTCAAAGGCCACGTACGCGGTGCGTGCATCGTGGGCGGACCACAACACGCGGCTCACCCACCGCGGTCCCGGGACGCGCAGTCGTGCCGTGAGGTCGGTCCAGGAGCGTCCGCCGTCGCTCGTCATCTGCACATTGCCGTCGTCGGTGCCCACGAGGATCGTGCCCGCGGCCTTCGGCGACTCGCTGATCGTCGTGATCGTGCCGAAGTCGCTCACGCCATCATCGCGCGAGAGCGTCGTGGAATCGCGGACCATGCCCATGATCGGGAGCTTCTTCCAGTCCTGCTTGCGCGTGAGGTCGGGCGACACCTCGTCCCACGTCTGTCCCGCGTCGCGCGTGCGAAAGAGCTTGTTCCCGCCGTAGTAGATCGTCCGCGCGTCGTGTGGTGAGCGGAGCATCGGCGAGCTCCAGTTGAACCGGTATTCCTCCTTGGGATCCGCCGGTACCGGTCGGATGCCGCGCTCTTCGCGTGTGGCCAGGTGCACCCGGTAGGCGCGTCCGGACTGCGAGTTGGCGTAGATGTAGGCCGGGTCGGCAACATCGGCGACGGAATAGAACCCGTCACCATACGCGATGTTGATCACGTCGCTGTTCATGATGCCCACGCCGTTGTACGTGCGTACGGGAACACCCCACGTGCCGTTGTCCTGGGCGCCGCCGTAGACGTAGTACGGGTCGCGCCGGTCCACATCGATGTCGTAGAACTGGCCGATCGGCAGGTTGTCGACAAAGTCCCAGTTGCGTGCGCCGTCCCACGTGAAGTACAGGCCGCCGTCATTGCCGAGCATCATGTGGTCACCGTCGGCCGGGTCGAGCCACAACGCGTGGTGGTCGACGTGGATGCGGTCGCCGGTGGCCGTGGTGGTGAAGGTCTTTCCGCCGTCGACCGAGAGGTGGAGGTTGGTCCCCAGCAGCCACACCTTGTCCGGATGGCGCGGGTCGACGCGGACCTGCGAGTAGTACATCGGGCGGGGATTGAGCGCGTTCACCTTCCGCCACGTTGCGCCACGATCGTCCGAGCGAAAGACGCCACCCTGCCGGCTCTCGATCACCGCGTACACCGTCGACGGCTGGCTGGGGGCGATGGCGATCCCGATGCGCCCGAGGTCGCCGTTAGGCAGCCCCGAGGAGAGGCGCTCCCAGCTGTCCCCGCCATCGAGCGACCGGTACAACCCGCTGCCGGGGCCACCGCCCACAAAACCGAAGCCGCGCCGCATGCGCTGGTACATCGCCACGTAGAGCGTGCGCCCATCGGGGTCGAGGGCCACGTCCACCGCACCCGTGACGTCGTTCACCGCGAGGACCTGCTGCCAGGTGCGCCCGGCGTCCTTCGTCCGGTAGAGCCCTCGCTCGGCGTTGGCGCCGAACAGGTGGCCCAGCGCGGCCACAAAGACCGTCGAGGGGTCCTTCGGGTGAATCACCACACGGCCGATGTGCTGCGTGTTCGCGAGCCCCATGTGCGTCCACGTCGTGCCGCCATCGAGCGACCGATAGATGCCATCGCCCCACGTCGTGCTCTGGCGATTGTTCGGTTCACCGGTGCCCGCCCAGATGATGTTCGGGTCGCTCGGCGCGATCGCGATGTCACCGATCGACGTGGTGCGACCATCGCGGTCGAAGACGGGCTCCCACGTGGTGCCGGTGTTGAGCGAGCGGAAGATGCCGCCGCCCGCTGTGCCCACGAAGATCGTGGAGGGTCGCGACGTCACGGCCTCGATGTCGTCGATGCGTCCGCCGAACGAGGCAGGGCCGATGTGGCGCCACGGGAGGGAGCCAAGGTCCTGGGCGGCGGCGAGGCTGCTGGTGCAGGCGAGGAGCAGGAGGGCGCGCATGGGCAGGGGAATGGATGACGCGGCAAAGAAGCCACCACACCGCGTATCGGGGAAGGGTGCTCGTCGCGGGGGCGCGCGCGTCGTATTGTTGCGCCCATGCCCGCCGACACCACGCGCTTTCCCCATGGCGCTCGCATCACCCTCGCGGACCTCGAGGGCGATCCATACCCGCACTTCCATCGCCTTCGTGCCGCCGAACCCGTCACCTGGGTGCCGGCCACGGGGCAATGGCTCGTCACCAGCCGCGACCTCGTGATGGAGGTGCTGCGGGACTCGGAGCACTTCCGCACCGATGGCGAGGGCTCGCCGATCCGGCGGACCTTTGGTGCCCAGATGCTCTCGACCGAGGGCGAGCCGCAGCGCCGTTACAAGTCGGCGTGTGCCCCGCCGTTCAACGCACGCGCCGCGGAGGA
>JAEUJK010000566.1 GCA_016794735.1 Gemmatimonadota bacterium
ACGCGTGAGGGCCAGCGCGGCGTTGAGCCGCTCGGTGCCGGCCAGCGGTGCGAGCGTGCGATCGTCGGACACGTCGTACGCCATCACCACCAGCGCGGAGTCGCCGCGGCGGAAGATCGCGGACTGGTGTCGCAGGTTGCGCAGGTTGCGCGCATGGTCGGGCGAATATCGGGCGCGGACGCCGGGAAGGCCCTTGCCCCGCCAGCCGATGGAATCGCTGAGCGCGGGATTGGCGATGGTCGCCGCCATGGGCAACATCGGCGGCGCTGGCGTCGGCTCGTACCCCGTGATGACGGGCGTGCGAGAGCCCGGCATGAAGCCCTTCGATCGCGACCACGCGCGGGCCCAACCGTAGCGCAACATCATCTCGCGTTCGTCGCTGTCGAAGCCCATCGAGTGGATCGATGGCGCGTCCTCCAGGAACTTCTGGTACAGCCGCCGCGAGAGGAACTCGGTGCGCGCGTCGTTCCCGCTCGTGGAGAGGGTGGGACGTGCGAGCCACCAGATGCGGCGCTCCTGCCGCTCACGTTCCTCGCATGAGACGTTGCGATACGAGCGCAGCAGGCCGTCGTCGAGGATGAGCTTGAGGTCGCGGAAGTCGCAGGCCTCACGCGGGTCCATCGCGCGCAACGCGGCGGTCCACGCCGAATCGGAGGCGGCGTACCGCTGGTGCGCGTGCAGGGCAAAGCCACGGAGCGCCGGGCACCACCAGCCGCGCACGTCGCATTTCGTTGCGACCGTCACGGCGTCGCCCGTGCGGCCAGCTTCCACGAGGTAGCGGACGAGGGCCCCGCTGGTCCAACGATCACCCGGGAACGCCCGGAACCCCGAATCGAGCGCGGCGAGGAAGCGGTCGCGTTCCTTCGTGATGTCCTCGGGTTCCTTCGGGACGTCGGTCGACGATTCGTCGTACCAGTAGCAGAAACGGCCAATGGTCTCGTCGCACTTGCCGCCCGCCGGACCGCGCCCGAGATCGGCCACCGGGAGATGTTCGCGCCGGTACCCCTCGAACTCCTGCTGGCGCAGCCGGAGCAGGCTCAGGAGGTCCGGCGGCGGCGCGTTGACGGAGCGGATTTCGAGGACCTGCCCTGCCAGGGAGACGGGCAGGAGGAGGGCCGCGAGGAGGTGGGCACGCCAGGGCGGGGCAAGTCGCATGGTACGCATTCTACGCCATTGGACACCCCAAGGTGCCCGGACCATAGCCGGGTGGGACGGATCGCGTCGGCCCGGGCGACCCGGAAAAGAAAACCGGCGGCAGATCCGAGGATCCACCGCCGGCTTCCTGCGTGCTGTCTTCGTTCCGCTCGGCGCCGGTCGTGCGCGCCGATCGAGGTCAGAAGTTCGGGTTCGTCTCGATCTCGGAGAGCGGGGTCGAGAAGCAGAGATCGCGGCCGGCCATGGTCTCGAAGGTGCCGAGGGTGCCAGGACGGTTCGCGGCGGCCCAACGGCGCAGGTCGCCAAGGCGGCGCGCCTCGAGCCAGAGCTCGATGAAGCGCTCACGCTTGAGGGCGAGCCACGCATCTTCGGCCGTGGTCGCCGTGACCGCCGGGACGTTGATCGCCGCGCTCGTGCGACGCGCGTTGATCAGCGCCATGGCGCCCGGGATGTCGTTGTTGATCAACTTCACTTCGGCCTCGATCAGCCGCATTTCCCAGCCGGTCGAGAGGTTGATGTTCGAGGTCTGGGCACTGTGCTTGGTCTGGAAGTACCAGCGCACGCGGCCCAGATTGCCGACCGCGGCGTCGCCCACGAGGATCGTGGCGCTCGAGTCGAACGGAATGCGCGGATCGCGCGTGGTCTTGCGAACGGCCTCGAAGTAGGTGTTCCAGACCGTGTGCGCGCGATACGGCTGGTTGGCACCCGCCCAGTAGATGCGGTTGTACTGGTCGAGGTCCGTCGTGTAGTACGGCATGCGGTAGGCAAAGGTGCTTGCCACCGAGGCCGCATCGCTCGCTGCACCGGCGGTGTTGCCACGGTTGAGGCGAACCGACGCGCGCCCGGCGGTAGCCGCCGTCGCCAGGTTCGTGTTGCCGGCCGCGGTCGCGACCGTGATCGCCTCGGTAAAGGCGGCCTCGGCGCGCTCGTAGTAGACCGACGGCGGGGTCTTGGGGCCACCGTTGATCACGCCATCGCAGAAGTTCTCGCCGAGCATGCGGTTGGCGTAGCCGACCCAGATCAACCCCTGGGCAAGCGTGGCGTTGTTGTTGGCCGTGGTGCCAAGGATGCGCTTGATGCGTGCGACGCCATCTTCGGCGGTCCAACGGGCCCGCTGCGACAGGTTCCAGTGCGTCTGGTCATCATCCGGCATGATCTTGCCCGCCTGCTGCTGCGGCGTGATGCCGAAGGAGCCGGTGGAACCCGCCGGGTGGAGTTCGCGAGAAACGGCAGCACCGGTGTAGGACACCCAGTTGAGCGCCTCGGCGAGGTCACGGCCAGCGCCGTTCACCACCGCGGTGAGAGCGGCACGGGTCTCGAGGAACTCGGACTGGATCGGCCCCGGGTTGGTGGCGTCCAGCGCACAGCCGGCCAACCCGATCGCCAGGGCGACCGGGGTGATGCGGCGGGTGAGGTTCAAGGAAGTCGTCATGGTCATTGGCGGTTTCCTCAGAACGAGATGCGGAGGGAGGACAGGAAGACGGCCGGCGCCGGGATGTGCTCCGAGATGTAACGCACCGTGGGGTTGAACCCGTCGTTGCCGGACATTTCGGGGTCGAAGATGTCCATGCCGTTGTTCTTCCTAAAGATGTTCTGCGCCGAGAAGACCAGCGAGCTGCTGGCCGTGCCCGGGATGAGGCGACCCATCGGGATCGTGAGCGTCACGTCACGCACCTTGAAGAAGTCCGCCGCGAAGACAAACATGTCGGAGCGGGAGTTCCCCGAGATGCACATCAGCGTCTCCTTCACCGTGAGCCCCGCGCTGCCTGCCGGGTCCGCGTTGGTCGGCTTGCCCGCGGCCGTCTGCTTGGCGTAGGTCGCTTCGCACGTCGGCCAGAGCACCGAGCGGGTGATCGCCTGGAACGAGGCGTCCTCGTTGATGAAGTGGCCACCCTGGAACTCACCGCGCGCCGAGATGGAGATGTTCTTCCAGGTGCGGATGTTCAGGCTGCCGCCGATGATGCGCGTCGGCTGCGAGGGACCAAAGATGTGGTTGTTGCGGAGCTCGTTGGTGTCGGCGAGCAGGGCCGCACCGGTCACACCGGCCGGGACCACCTTGTTCGGGTTGCGGATCAGCATGCCGCGAACCACCGGCGCCTGCTGGCCCTCGATCACCCAGCCCTTGTTGCCCACCGAGAACGGCTGGGCGCCACCGAGGCTCAGCACTTCCGAGTCGTTGGTGGTGATGTTGAGGCCGGCCTGGATGCCGAGCATCGGGCGATCGACGATCGTGCCGTTGATCGCGATCTCGAGACCGGACTTCTGCATCTCGCCCACGTTGTCGAGGACGGAGTTGAGGAAGCCGTTCGTCGGCATCGTGCGGACGAAGAACAACGCGTCGGTCGTCTTGGCACGGAACCAGGTGAAGTCCGTGTTCAGGCGGCCGTCGAAGATGCTGTGGTCGAAGCCGAGTTCGAGCTCGGTGGTGCGCTCGGGGCCCAGGGTCGGGTTGCCGAGGTTGAGCGGACGCACGGCCGGCTGGCCACCCCAACCCACCGGGTTCCAGGTCTGCACGGCGGCAAAGGCGCCCGGCGCGCGGCCGGCGGCGCCGTACGCCGCGCGCATCTTGAGCGTACCGAGGCTCTGGTTCCAGAAGCCTTCCTCGGACGTGACCCACGAGCCGGACACCTTCGGGTACGTCTGGAAGCCGAAGTCCTTACCGAAGGCGCTGTTGCCGTCGATACGCGCGCCCACCGTGAGGAAGAAGCGGTCCTTGAAGCCGAAGAGCGACTGCGCAAACGCACCGCCGGTGATCACGCGCTGGCGGTTTTCGTCGGAGAGCTTGTTCGAGCCCGAGGCCACCGTGGGCACCGTCGGCGACGGGAAGTTTTCGGAGAAGCCGACGACGTCCGACACCTGCGAGTTCACGTACTGCGTACCGGCCGACGCCGTGATCTTGAGGTCGCGGCCGAGGTTGAAGTCGTAGCTGTTGACCCAGTCCGTCGAGATGGTCTGGTTGGACCAGCGCTGGTTCTGGATCACGCCGAGCGGCACGGCGGGGAAGCCGTACGGGCGCACGTTGCGGTTTTCCAGGGCGGCGCGGTCATACCCGATCGTGAAGCGCGAGTTGAAGTTCGCGATCGGCGTCCACGTCGCGGTGCTGCCCAGGATCATGCGGTCGATCTGGGAGTTGAGCTGCTGGCGGAACACCTGGGCGATCGTGTCCGGGGTCGCGTTGCCGAAGTAGTTGCGGTCGCGGCGGAAGGCGTTGAGCGTCACGCCCTGCGCGTTGTTGCCGGCCGGGGTCTGCGAGATCAGCGTGTTGTTGAACGAGCTGTTCCAGGAGACCGCGATCTTCGGGATCGGCATGAAGTCGACGTTCGTGCGCACGAGGTACTTCTTCTCCCGGTCGTTCGGGAGGACGCCCTCGTTGTTGTCGGCGCCGAGGGAGACCAGGTACTTCAGGTTCTCACCCTGGCCGCCGGAGACCTGCACGTTGCTGCCGTAGCGCACGCCCATCGGGTTCGCGCCCAGCTTTTCCAGGAAGCCCGCCGAGTTGCGGAAGAACGGATCCATGAAGATGAACGGCGCCGCGTCGGTGCCGAACTTCTGCATCTGGTTGTAGCCCGAGTTGAACTGGGCCTGCCACTTCGCGCGGCCCTGCTGCCCACGCTTGGTGAAGATCTGGATGACGCCGGCCGCGGCGTCGGTGCCGAACAGCGTCGCGGCGGCCGCCCCCTTCACGACCTCGATGCGCTCGATGTCGTCCGGGTTGATGTCGTTGAGCGGGCTGGCATACACGTTGGCGCCACGCTGCGTGGTGCCGGTGAAGATGCCGTTGCGCGGATACTCATCGGAGCGCGTCCGCACGCCGTCG
>JAEUJK010000588.1 GCA_016794735.1 Gemmatimonadota bacterium
CGAGGTGAAGTTCTCGTTGGCCAGCCGCCCGCGCAGCGCCGTCAGCTGCTTGTCGAGCGATTCCAGTTCGGTGGTCAGGCGCGCGATTTCCTTGCCGACGTCGACCATCCCGCCGAGGGGCAGGATGACCTCCGAGGCATCAGGGAGCACCTCGTGGGCGGCCGCACCCTCGGGGGCGGCGTTGACCACCTCGATCGTGCAGCGGCCGAGCCGTTCGATCGTGCTCCGTTCCGCCGCAAAGACGGAGGAGGTTGACTCACCAGACGGCTTGATGAACGCCTGCACGGACTTGCCCGGGGTGATGCCGTAGTCGGCGCGAATCTTCCGGATCGCGGTGATCGCGTCGCGCACCCGCTCGAACGCGTCGCCCCCGGCCGGGGCGGTCCCACCTGTTGGCCACGCGGTGGTGGCGAGGAATGCGTCGGCCGACTTGCCGGCCACCGGGAGCTTCTGCCACAGCGCCTCGGTCACGAACGGCACGATGGGGTGCAGCAACCGGAGGGCCGTGTCGAAGCAACGCACGAGCACCGCCCGCGCGACCTCGCGATCGGCCCCCGGCGTGGCGAGCCGCGACTTCACCGTCTCGAGGTACCAGTCGGCGAGTTCACTCCACGCAAAGGCGCGCGCGGCCTCGGTGTACTCGTTCAAGCGCAGCCCGGCATACGTCTCATGCACTTCCCATGCGGCGCCGGTCGGGCGTGCGGGCCCAAGCGCCGCGTTGCAGGCGGCGATGGCCGCATCCATCCGTCCGAGGATCCAGCGATCGGCGCTCGTCAGCTGGTCGGGCGCGACCACCGAGATGTCGCGCACCGGGTCGCCGCCCACGTTGGTGAGCAGGAAGCGGCCGATGTTCCACAACTTCGTGACGAAGTTGCGGCCCGGGCCGAACGAACGTTCGAGGTCGCGCGGGTCGAGGATGGTGTCTGCCCCAAGCCCCATCCCGGCAATCACGGTGTAGCGCAGCGCGTCCGCGCCGTAGAGCGACACCACGTCCAGCGGGTCGATCCCGTTCCCCAGGGACTTCGACATCTTCATGTGGTTGGTGTCGCGCACCGTGCCGTGCAGGTACACGGAATGGAACGGTGCCTCACCCATGAAGGCGTACCCCGTCATGATCATCCGGGCGACCCAGAAGAACAGGATCTCCGGTGCCGTGACGAGGAGGTCGGTCGGGTAGAAGGCCTTGAGGTCCGCGGTGTCGTCGGGCCAGCCTAACGTGGAGAACGGCCACAGCCCGGACGAGAACCAGGTGTCGAGCACGTCCTCGTCCTGGCGCACGGGGCCGGAGCAGGCGGGGCAGGTGACCACGTCGGTGCGACTGGCGGTGACCTTGCCACACCCGTCGCAGTACCACACCGGGATGCGATGTCCCCACCAGAGCTGGCGCGAGATGTTCCAGTCGCGAATGCCCTCCAGCCAGTTCACGTACACCGCTTCCCACCGCTCGGGCAGGATGCGAATGGTGCGGTCGCGCACGCCCTGGAGGGCGGGCTCGGCGAGAGGCTTCATGCGCACGAACCACTGCTCGGAGAGGCGCGGCTCCACCACTGTGTCGCAGCGGTAGCACTGGCGAATCGAATGATGGTGCGTCTCGACCTTCACGAGGGCGCCCATCGCCTCGAGCTGGCCGACGATCACGCGACGCGCATCGGCGCGGTCGAGCCCCACGAGGTCCGCGGGCACGCGGCCCGCGGCATCGGTCATTTCCCGCATCTCGCCGGTCGGCGACATGATCACCGGCATCGGGAGGCCGTGCCGTTGGCCCACCTCGAAGTCGTTGTGGTCGTGGGCTGGCGTGATCTTCACCGCACCGGAGCCGAAGGCAGGATCGGTGTAGGTGTCGGCGATGATCGGGATCTCGACGTTGGCGATGGGGAGCCGCACCGTGCGCCCGATGAGGTCCTGGTACCGCGGGTCCTCGGGGTGCACGGCGATCGCCACGTCGCCCAGCATCGTCTCGGGGCGCGTCGTGGCCACCGTGATGCTGCGCGCCTCCTCATTGGCATTGACGGGCGTGAGCGGGTAGCTGATGTGGTACAGCTTCCCGTCCTTCTCGTGGTGCTCGGCCTCCTCGTCCGAAAGCGACGTCAGGCAGCGCGGGCACCAGTGGATCACGCGGTGGCCGCGATAGATCAGCCCCTTTTCGTACAGGCGCACGAACGCCTCGCGCACCGCGCGCGAGAGCTGCGGCGAGAGGGTGTAGGCCGTGCGCGTCCAGTCCGCCGACGCGCCAATGGCCCGCAGCTGCTGGAGGATCGTCCCGCCGGTTTCCTGGACGAAGGCCGCCGTGCGTTGCACGAAGGCGTCGCGGCCCACGTCGAAGCGCGTCTTGCCTTCGCGCCCGAGCTGCTTCTCGATGACGTTCTGGGTCGCGATCCCGGCGTGGTCGGTGCCTGGCACCCACAACGCCTCGTCGCCGCTCATGCGGCGCCACCGCATGACGACGTCCTGGACCGTGTTGTTCAGCCCATGGCCCATGTGCAGCACCGCCGTCACGTTGGGCGGCGGGATGACGATGACGTAGGGGACGCGGCTTCCGCCCGCACGTCGGGAACGCTCGGCGGAGGCAGTGAAGGCGCCGGCGCGCTCCCACTGGGCGTAAATCTCGCGCTCCCGCGTCGCGTGGTCGAACTGCTGGGGGAGCTCGGGGCTGGGGCTGGGGGTCTGTGGGTCGGCCATGCGGGCAATTTACACCATCGGTCGAGGGGATCAGTGCGAGTCGCACATGCGTGCGTTTTTTCCCTGAGGTTTGCTATGTTGCAGCGTGACCGTCACTGACCCTTCGAGGGCTCCGGCGCGAGGCGTGGCCTGGTGGCTGGCGTGGGCGCTTGTCGCCGCGCTGCTGCTCGGTGGCGTCTACCTGGCGGTGCGTCACGTCAACGCAGTCCCACCGGCGATCGTCGCCCGCGCGTAGGCGAGGCGGCGCATGCGTCCCGTTCCCCGATGGTCCCGATCATGATTGTCCTCACGCTCCCCGATGGTGCGCGTCGCGAGGTCCCGGTGGGTACGCCGGCCCGCGACGTCGTGGCCAGCATTGGCGAACGACTCCTCAAGGCGGCCATCGCGGTGATGGTCGACGGGGAAACCGTGGACCTCGGGACGCCGCTGCGCCGTGGCGGCGCATTCCGCGTGTTGACGGAGAAGGACCCGGAGGCCCTGGCGGTCCTGCGGCACTCCGGTGCGCACATCCTCGCGACCGCGGTGCGGCGCCTGCGACCGGACGCGAAGATCGGCTTTGGCCCCGCCATCGACGACGGCTTCTACTACGACTTCGGCGTCGACAAGCCGTTCACCCCGGAGGACGTCGAGGCGTTCGAGGCCGAGATGCGGAAGGTGGTCGCGGAGAAGTACCCGTTCATTCGCGAGGAAATCGACCGTGTGGAGGCGAACCGCCGTTTCGCCGACGACCCGCTCAAGCTGGAGCG
This sequence comes from Gemmatimonadota bacterium, assembly GCA_016794735.1. Classification (GTDB taxonomy): domain Bacteria; phylum Gemmatimonadota; class Gemmatimonadetes; order Gemmatimonadales; family Gemmatimonadaceae; genus RBC101. The sequence continues at coordinate 3,426 of JAEUJK010000588.1, forward strand.
CATCGCCGACCTCGGCGCCGACGAGGTGATCTCGACGTACACGGACGGGCCGTTCATCGACCTGTGCCGTGGCCCGCACGTCCCGGACACCGGGTACCTCAAGCACTTCAAGCTCCTGCACACGGCGGGGGCATATTGGCGTGGCGATGAACGTCGCCCGATGCTGCAGCGCATCTACGCGACGGCCTTCTGGAAGAAGGAAGACCTGGAGCAGCACCTGTTCCGCATCGAGGAAGCGAAGCGTCGCGACCATCGCGTGCTCGGCAAGACGCTCGACCTCTTCATGTTCTCGCAGGTCTCCCCGGGTGCTGCGTTCTGGACGGAGCGCGGGACGACGATGTATAACACGCTGGTCGACTTCGTGCGCGACCGGCAGCGCGAGCACTTCCAGGAGATCCGCACCCCGCTCATCTACAACAAGATGTTGTGGGAGCAGTCCGGGCACTGGGGGAAGTATCGCGAGAACATGTTCCTCATCCACAACAAGGAAACCGAGGAACTCGACAGCTCGCTCAAGCCGATGAACTGCCCGTCGCACTATGTGCTGTACGGGGCGAAGAAGCATTCCTATCGCGAGTTGCCGTTGCGCTACGTCACGTTCGACGTGTTGCATCGCAACGAGCTCACTGGCGCGCTCTCGGGCCTTACGCGGGTCCGGCAGTTCTCGCAGGACGATTGCCACGTCTTCCTGATGGAGTCGCAGATCGACCAGGAGGTCCGGTTCCTCATGGACTTCATCCTGGGCCACTACGCGACCTTCGGCCTGGAGGCGAAGATCAAGTTCGCCACGCGTCCAGAAGTGCGGATCGGGAGCGACGACATGTGGGATCGCGCGGAGCATGCGCTCGAGTCTGCGCTCAAGGCGACCGGGAAGCCCTACGAACTCAAGCCGGGCGACGGCGCGTTCTACGGTCCCAAGATCGACTTCGACGTCCAGGATTCGTTAGGCCGCGCGTGGCAGCTGGGCACCATCCAGCTCGACTACGCGGCGCCGGAGCGGTTCGACCTGCAGTACGTGGGGGAGGACAACACCACGCACCGGCCGGTGGTCATCCACCGCGCCGTCAGCGGGTCGATCGAGCGGTTCATGGC
>JAEUJK010000614.1 GCA_016794735.1 Gemmatimonadota bacterium
CGTGACCGCCACACCCCGCGCGGCCATCGCTTCGTACCGCGCCACCTTCTCGGGGAAGCGGTCGACCGACGTCTCGGCGTAACCCAGCGACTCGAAAAAGCGCGCCGCGCGGCTCATGGCGAAGATCTCGGGGATCCCGCGTGTGCGCGCCATCGCCTCCACGCCGCGAACGGCGAGCGACCCCAACCCCTGGCCCTGGGCCGTGCGGTCCACCGCCACCGCGCCCACCTCGGCCAGGGACGGCGAATACTCGATCAGCGCTGCGCAGCCCAGGATGCGGTCGTTGGCGTCCACGATCACCACGAAGTCACCGAGTGCGGCCTCCACCTCGGCGAGGGAGCGGGGGAGCAGCTGTCCCTCCTCCACGAACGGCGCCAGCAGGTGGTGGATATCGGTGGCGTCGCCGGCGACGGCAGCACGTGCCACGTGGGTCGCACTGAGGTGCGACTTCGCGCGGCGTCGGGGCCGTGGAGCGAGGGAGCGGGCTGCCACTTTATGCATGGTGAATGCATAAGTACTCTGTGGCAGCGTCGCAAGTTCCGCTCAGCTCACGCGGATGACCACCTTGCCGGCACCGGCGTTGGACTCGACCCAGCGGTGCGCGTCGGCGATGTCGGCCAGGTCGAACGTCCGGTCGATGTTGGCGCGGACGCGTCCCGCGGCGATGAGGGGCACGACCTCATCGGCAAAGGCGCGGCTGGCCGCCGCCTTCTCGGCGGTCGAGCGTGAACGCAGCACCGTGCCGCGCAGCGTGAGCCGTCGGGAGAGGACGCGTCGCACGTCGAGTGAGGCCTGGGATCCGGCAATCGCCCCCACGAGCACGATGCGTCCCTTCAGCGCCGCTCCTTCGATGCTCGCCGCGACATACGGCCCACCGAGCAGGTCGATGGTGACGTCGGCGCCGGGGCCGTTGCTGAAGGCGGCGAGGCGTTCGCGAAGTTCAGCGAAGTCACCCGAGACGACCCATCCGTCGTGCATTCCGAATTCCCGGGCCAGCGCGAGCTTGGCCGCGGTGCGCGTGGTGCCAAAGACCCGCGCGCCGAACGCGTGCGCGAGCTGGGTCGTCGCCAGGCCCACGCCGCTGGCGACGGCATGCACCACCACGACTTCGCCAGACACCAGGCCGGCCTGCGTGCGCAGGGCATCGTGCGCCGTGATGAACGCCTCGGGGATCGCACCGGCCTCGTCCCACGGCATCCCCTCGGGGATGCGCACGAGCGTCGAGGCCGGGGCCACGACGTACTCCGCGTGTGCCCCACCACCGCAGATGGCAAAGACGCGATCGCCCGGCCCCCACCCGGTGACCTGCGCGCCTAACGACTCGACCTCACCGGCGAACTCGATCCCACCGATGTCGGCGGGGGCTCCGGGTGGGGCAGGGTAGCGCCCGGCCCGCTGCAGGAGGTCCGCGCGGTTGAGCGCGCTCGTGCGCACCCGCACGAGCACCTCACCGGTCGTTGGCGACGGTCGTGGCGCCTCGCGCACGGCGAGTACCTCGGGCCCGCCACTTCCCGTCAGGATGGCGGCGCGCATGCCCGGCTGGCGTGAATCCGTCATGGCGCCCAAGCTATGCCCCGATGGCGCCGGCCGAAACCTGCGCCCCTGCCCGCCGTACGCAGCAGGAGAACGTTTCACGCGGAGTGCCAACATGTTCGGACTGATCACCCTCATCATCGCTGCGGCCGCAGCCCTCGTCGGATACACCCAGGCGAAGGCCTTCGTCAGCGAAAAGCTTCGGTATGTGGACGCGGCCCAGTCCGGCATTGCCCCCGTGCTGGCCGGTGTCGGGGCCACGATCCTCGGCGGTGCGGTGGCCGGGTTGCTTCCCCTTGTTGGCGGCGGGACCGCGCTCCTCTTCGGTGTGAGCGTCGGGATGGGCGTCGCTTCCGGCCAGAAGTCGATTCGCCGCGCCCTCCCGCCGGGCGCCTAACGCGCAGCCGTCACGGGGGCCCACGGGGCTCCCGTGGCCACCTCGAGGGTGACGCGCCATATTTTCGGCATGCATCCCCTCCTCTCCGAAGTCCTCGCGTCGACGGAATCCGCGCGCGCTGAACTCCTCTCCCTCCTCGACGGACTGGCGCCTGGCCAGTGGGACCAACGCGGCGCCGCTGGCGGCTGGACCGTTGGTGAAGTCGTGGGCCACCTGTGCCTGGTCGAGGACTCGTCGGTTCGCGCCCTCTTTCGCGGCTTTCGCAATGCGCGCGAGGCCGGACTTGGTCCCGAGACCGATACCACGAGCCGCCTCGGCTCCCTCGACGCGGCCCGCATCGATGAACCGGTGCGCACCATCCCGGCGCCGCCAATGGTCACCCCCACCGATGCGGCCGACCTCGCCGCGCGCCGCGAAAAGCTCGACTTCAGTCGATCCGGGTTGCGGAAGTTCGCCGCCGAGGCGGACGGCTTTGCGCTGTCACAGGTGAAGTTCCCGCATCCGGCGATCGGTGAGATCGACCTGTATCAGTGGGTGCTGTTCATCGGCCTGCACGAGCGCCG
>JAEUJK010000697.1 GCA_016794735.1 Gemmatimonadota bacterium
GATGGTCGGCTTTGCGATGAGCGAGGAGAACCTCGATCGCATCCTGCATCACCCGTTAGGCATGGTCTGCTCCGACGGCGGCGCCTACGCCATCGACGGCCCCACGCGTCGCGGCAGCCCGCACCCGCGGGGTGGCGGGTCCTTTCCGCGCGTGATCGCGCGGTACGTGCGCGAACGCAAGGCACTCACGCTGCCCGAGGCCATCCACAAGATGACGGCCCTCCCGGCCTCTCGCGTGCGCCTCGCGGACCGCGGACGCATCGCGTGGGGGATGGCGGCCGACGTCATCGTGTTCGACGAGAACACCTTTGCCGACACCGCGACGTACGAGCAGCCCTTCCAGTATCCCGTGGGGCTGTCGCTGGTGGTGGTGAATGGTCGCGTGGCACTGCGGGGGAATGCGCGCGAGGGCGAGGGAGAGGGGCGAGCGTTGGGTCTCGTACCTGCCGCGAGACCAAAGGCGTGAAGCACGAGCAGCACGGGATGTGAGAAGCACGAGTTGGGCACCCACTACCGAACACGGTCCTCATGAACCAGATGGCAACGCGTTCCCTCGTCCTCACGGCGGCCTTCGCGGTCGTTGCCACGCAGCCGTCGACCACGGCGAACGTCACAGTCACCGAGGGGACATCGATGTCGGTGGCCGCCTCACGTGACGGGCGCCAACTCGCCATCGACCTGCAGGGGAGCATCTGGTTGCTGCCGGTGGCCGGGGGCGAGGCGCGCCGCCTCACCGATGAGTACAACGATGCGCGGCAGCCCACATGGTCCCCCGATGATGCGGCCATCGCCTTCCAGGGGTACCGCGATGGTGGGTATGACATCTGGGCGATCAACGCCGACGGCACCACACAGCGGCAACTCACCTGGGGTCCGTTCGACGATCGCGAGCCGGCGTGGAGCCCGGACGGGCAGTTCGTCGCGTTTTCGTCCGATCGCAGCGGCAACTACGACATCTGGACCGTCGACCTCGAGACGCAGGCGCTTCGCCAGGTGACGCGTGATGGCGGCGATGACTTCATGCCGACCTGGTCGCCCGATGGTCGCGAACTCGCCTTCATCGGCACACGCGGCGGTCGATCGTCCGTCCTTGCGGTCAACGTGGCGACGGGCGCCGAGCGCACCGTCACGACCGCGGCCGGGCGTTACGACGCGCCCTCGTGGGGCCGTAATGGGCGCATCGTCTATCACAACCAGGCGCAGGGTGCCTCGCGCCTCGAAGTCGATGGCCAGCCGCTGACGGAGAACGAGAATGCGTTCGCCTTCCGTGCCGGGTGGGTGTCGGACAACGAGATTGTCTACGTGTCGGACGGCAAGATCCGCCGGCGCGGGATGACCGGTGAAGCGCGCACGATCCCCTTCACGGCGACGCTGAAGGTCACGCGTCCAGCCTACACACGGCGTGCGCGCGACGTCTCGAGTCGCACCCCGCGCCAGGCGCGGGGGATCTACGCGCCGGCACTCTCGCCGGACGCCAGGCAGGTGGCCTTCATCGCGTTGGGCGACCTGTGGGTCATGCCTGTGGGCGGCACGCCACGCAACATCACCAACGACCACTTCCTCGACACCGAGCCCGCGTGGTCCCCCGATGGGCGATACATCGTGTGGTCGTCGGATCGTGCCGGGGGCTCGCTGCTCGACCTCTGGATCCACGACACCCGCGCCGGCACCAACCGTCGACTCACCACCGAGCCGACCAGTGCCATGGGCGCCGCCTGGTCACGCGACGGCCAACGCATCGCCTTCCTCGATGTGGACGGCATCTGGCGCGCGGCGTCGATCCATGTGGTCGACGTGGGCACAGGAAAGGTGACGAAGATCCACGACCAGATGTTCGGCCCTGGCGCCCCCACCTGGTCCATTGATGGGTCGCGCGTGATGGTCACGGCCCTCGAGCGCTATTCGGCGCGGTTCCGCGAGGGGACCAACCAGCTGCTCTCCATCTCATCGGAAGGCGGCGATGATCGCTGGTACACGCCGGTGAGGCACCTTTCGATCGATTCGCGCGTCGGCGCGGGCCCGGCGTGGTCGCCCGATGGCACTCGACTCGCCGTGATCTACGAAGGACAGCTCAACGTCGTCCCGATGGCGCCCGACGGTGCGCCGCTCGGACCCCCGCGGCAACTGACCACCGAGATCGCGCACCACCCGACGTGGAGCCGCGACGGACGCCACGTGCTGTACCAGTCCAATGACAAGTTGCGCCTGATGGACACCGAGACGGGCACGGTGCGCGACGTTCCGGTGCGGCTCATGTACACTCCGAGCATTCCCACCGGGCGCGTGGTGGTCCATGCCGGGCGGCTGGTCGACGGCGTGTCACGCACTCCGCGCGAGAACGTCGACATCATCATTGTCGGCAATCGGATCGAACGCGTCGTGCCGCACAGCGCGGCGAACCTGCGTGGCGCCCGCGTGGTCGATGCGTCGCAGCTGACGGTGATGCCGGGGCTCATCGAGTTCCACACGCACCTGCAGAAGGACCTGGGTGAGGCGTCGATGCGCGCCTACCTCGGCTTCGGGATCACGACGGTGCGGTCGCCCGGCGGCACCCCCTACGAGGCCATCGAGGATCGTGAGGCGGTGGAGAGCGGCACGCGCCCCGGCCCGCGCCTCTTTGTCACCGGCTACCTCATGGAGTGGCAGCGGGTCTACTACAAGATGGCCGTGGCCGTCTCCAGCGAGGCGCAC
>JAEUJK010000720.1 GCA_016794735.1 Gemmatimonadota bacterium
CATGAGCGCGCGCCACTCGACCAACTGCTCCCGCTGGTTGGCCAACCGCGGGGCGATGAGGGCATCGATCAGGCGCAGATGTTGGCGGGCCTGTCGCAGCACTTCCTCCAGGCCGGCCGTGGCCGCGACCCGACGCGCCAGCAGGAGCTGCGAGTCGAGGATCGCCTGGCGGAATCCCGTCGTCGCCGAGCGCAAGCGCTCGACGAAGTCAGGGGTGAACCCACGTGCGATGAACTTCTCCTGGTGCGCCGCAGCGAGTTCCGCCATCCCGCTGGCGGCCTGGAGGACTCCTTCATGATCCCGCGCTCGGCAGGGCGCAAAGCCCGCCGTGAGGGTGGCATCGGCATGAAAGAGTGACCGCGCGAGTCGGCTGAGCGGGGCCAGGTAGACCTGCCGCAGGGCCCTGCCTGCGGCATCCTTGCGCAGCAACTGCGCGCGCCAGGCGCGATCGCTGGCGTCCTGCTCCCTGCCGTGGTTCTCCAGCCGCGTCACAAACTCGGCGAGCGCCTTGATGTGCGGGTCGAGTGCCGACACATCGGAGGTGATCTCGCGGCTCGTGAGGAACTCATGCGCGCGACGGAGGGTGGTGAGGCCCTGCTTGGTTCGGTACAACATGGACGTATTCTCTCCTGGACGCGAAGGGAGTGGCGTGCTCGGCGCGCGCGTCCACCACGCCGGGCACGAATTCGCTGTTGGGGTTGTGTTTCAGGAGCGTTGCGCCACCACGCCGCACCGCCGTGTCGTCGCAGGGCGACCCTGTGCAGGCGCGATCCGTCGATGCACTGCTGCGGCCGTGCGCCGCGCAGCGACATCAGGTCGTGTCACGATTCGATCGGACGACTGCGCCGCTTGAACAGGTGCATCGTCAATCGGGGCGGGCGGAGCTTCACGCGGCCTCGTTCAACGCACGGCCGGATCGATGCAACGCGCGATCCCAGGCGGCCGCGCCGCACTCCGGCCCGGTCGAACTGCAGCTGCGGGTGCCGAGCGTCTGGCGCGTCCAGCGCGCGCGCGTCGGCGTCAGTTCAATCCGCGGTCGTTCCGGCGAATGGCGCAGTCACGTCGGACTGACGCGCAGTTGCTCCCGAGTAGCCGCAGGTCGCGTCGGGTAACGAAGTCAGGGGACTGGGTGCGGTGCAATCGGGCCGCCGCGTGCCGCAGTCGCGGCGGTCCGGGCGACAGGGGCCCCGGTCGACCTCACAATCCGGCCCGATTCACGTTCGGTCGCGTCGGGAAGTGATGCGCTCCGGTCCGGCCGACGTGAGCGCGCGGCCGGCAGCGCCTGGTGCGCGATCTCTGAAGGGGAAGTGCCATTGAAACAGTTTTTCCGCAAGCCCCCCCGCCGCGCGACCCGCCGGCGATCAGACGTGGTGCCACGCCCAGGCGATCAGCGGCCCGACAATCGCGAACTGCACGGCATTGAACGCCGTCTCGAGGCGCACGAACCCGGCGACGGAGGTCATGCGGTACTTGGCCGCGACTGGCAGCGTGTTGAACGACCACGCGAGGACGCCGATCAACGCGCCGTACCGGAGGCCCTCCCCGAGCCACTGCTCACTGGCCGGGTTCCCCACCTTCGGGTAGAGCCAGGCGAAGAGCAGCGCCTGGATCGCCATCGAACTCAGCCCCATCGGGATGATGACCTGCTCGCGGTACATCTCCAGCCGGTCATACGCCGCCTTGAACGTCTTGAGGTGCCAGACGTAGCCGAGGGGGAAGGTCGGCAGCAGGTACGCGGCGACGGCGAGCCAGAATCCGTGTGACATGCGAGCGTCCGGGCGAGAGGTGAGATAGCTTGCGAAGGGCAAGCGAACCTACCGGTTGACTTGCATGGCGCAAGTCGATTCCGTTCGGGGTGCCCCGCGCGAAACGTGCCCGCCGCTCCGGTTGCCCGATCAGCATCGCCCTCGAGTTGCTGGGCGATCCGTGGTCCCTGCTGATCGTTCGCGACCTGATGTTCAAGGGCAAGCAGAGGTTCTCCGAGTTCCAGAACGCAGGGGAGGGGATCGCCACCAACATCCTCTCCGAGCGACTGGCACGGCTCGAGGGCGCCGGGGTCATCACGCGCCATCCTGACGTGGAGGATGGCCGGCGTGTCGTGTATCGACTCACGTCGAAAGGACTCGACCTTGCGCCCGTGCTCGTCGAGCTGGTGCTCTGGTCGGCGCGGCACGAGGACACCGATGCACCGCCGGCGACCATCCGGGCGATGCGACGCGATCGCGAGGG
>JAEUJK010000740.1 GCA_016794735.1 Gemmatimonadota bacterium
GGAATTGTCATCGCCAGCTCGAAGCTGTGGCCCGCGGTGCCTACACGCGACGTGCTGCAGTATGGCGCCTTCGACTGGGGCGTGCAGGTCGAGCGAGTGGTCATGCTCGCCCTGTTCGGCTTCATCTGCGGGCGGATCGCGTCCTGGGCCGTGACCCTGCGCGAACACGCGACGACCGACATGCTCACGGGGCTGATGACGCGTCGCACCTTCGAGGCGCGTGCCGCGGATGAACTGCGGCGTACGCGACGGCTCGGGACACCGTTGAGCCTCGCCATGATCGACGTGGACCATTTCAAGCAGGTCAACGACGACCATGGCCACCAGGCCGGCGACGCGGTCCTCCGTGCGGTGGCCGACGTCCTGTCACAGGCGATCCGACGGACCGACCTCGTCTGTCGGTGGGGCGGCGAGGAGTTCGCCATCGTGTACCTCGACACCAGCATCGAGGACGCGACCGCACATGTGGAGCAACTGCGTGCCCGGGTCCGCGCCCTGCGGGTCTCGCATCAAGGGGTGGAGGTCGGTGTCACGATTTCGGCCGGGGTCGCCGGCGGAGCGGGCACGATGACCCTCGAAGGGCTCGTGCGCCTGGCCGATGCGCGGCTCCTCCGGGCCAAGCGCGATGGCCGGAACCAGGTGGTCACGGTCGAGGTCCCGGCAATCTCGTAGGGGCGCAGGGGCGAGCGGTTTCAGCAAGCCGCGCGTAATCTTCGGTCCCCTCACGAGGCGCCGCGGCGGCGCCGGAGACTCGCCATGCTGACCCGACGCGAATGGATGCAGGTGACGGCCGGTGCCGGCCTGTCCCTCGGCCTCACCCCCCGCCTGCTCGAGGCCCTGGCCCAGGGGCAACTCATCAAGCGGGCCATCCCCAGCACGGGCGAGATGCTGCCGGTGATTGGGCTCGGAAGTTCGGCGACCTTCTCCCAGGTGGCGCGCAGCGAGGATGTCGCGGCGCTCAAGGCCGTCTTCCAGGCGATGCTGGACAAGGGCGCGACGGTGTTCGACACCGCGCCGAGTTACGGGGCCTCGGAGCAGACGGCAGGGAACATCGTCAACGAGATGGGCGCCGCGGGGAAGTTCTTCTGGGCCACCAAGCTCAACGTGGCCGGGCGTGGTGGTGCCGGCGCCGATCCCGCGGCGGCGAAGGCGCAGGTGGAACGTTCGTTCGCGATCTTCAAGCAACCCAAGGTGGACCTGATCCAGGTGCACAACATGGGTGACCCGCCGGCCCAGCTCGCGATCCTCAAGGACTACAAGAAGGAAGGACGCGTCCGCTACATCGGGATCACGACCACCTTCGACGGGCAGTACGGCGAACTCGAGCAGGTCATGCGCAACGAGCCGCTCGACTTCATCGGGATCGACTACGCGGTGGACAACCGCAACGTGGAGGAGCGCATCCTCCCACTCGCGCAGGAGCGGAAGATCGGCGTGCTCGCCTATGCCCCGTTCGGCCGGACCGGGTTGTTCCGCCGCGTGGGTGATCGACCGGTGCCGGACTTCGCGAAGGAGTTCGACGCGACGACGTGGGCGCAGGTGTTCCTCAAGTGGATCATCGGCCATCCCGCGATCACGGCGGTGACCCCGGCGACGAGCCAGGCGAAGAACATGCTCGACAACATCGCTGGTGGGGTGGGCCGCCTGCCGACGGCCGCGCATCGCAAGCAGCTGGCCGAGTTCATCGACGGGCTACCGGCGGTGGAACGGCGCAGGGGGTAGGCGGGGCCAGCCAGCGAGGACGAATTCCAAACATCCAGGGCGAAGCACGGGCGGCACGAGCAGCACGGGTCAGGTAGAGACGCGTGCTGCCCCAGTCTCGTGCTTCTCGTGCTTCATCAGTTCAGAGTGGCCGCCCCTTCCGCCCCCTTGGCTCCCCCGCTACCATCCCGCGCCCTCTTACCCCCTCCGAATGACCGAAGGCCCTCGCGACCCGGACATCCGGCACGAGACGCGCGACGACATTGCCGCGCCGATGCACGGCGAACCCGAACTGCCGCCGACGGCGCACCCGGTACCACCCAGCGTGATCGCGCGGCTCGGCCGCAACCTGACCTTCCGGGTGCTCGTGGCCATCACGCTCGGCATCATCCTGGGGGTCGTCGCGCCCTCGTGGGGCAAGGCGATGAAGCCGGTGGGGGACACCTTCGTCAACCTGGTCCGGATGGTGATCGCCCCGATCATCTTCCTCACGATCGTCATCGGGATCGCCCAGACGACGGACCTCAAGAAGGTCGGGCGGGTGGGGCTGCGGGCCTTCATCTACTTCGAGATCGTCACGACCTTCGCGCTGGCGATCGGCGTGATCGTGATGAA
>JAEUJK010000744.1 GCA_016794735.1 Gemmatimonadota bacterium
CGGGATCGCCGCGCGGGTCACCGAGTTCGCCGGCGGCCACCGGCTCGATCGCACGACCCTCCAGGCGCTCGCGGCTCGTTAGGCGCGGCCGCGCCAGCGGTCGATCTCGCGGCGATCCCGCTTGGTCGGCCGCCCATCCACCGACGGCCCCGCCGCGCGGATCTGGGCGGCGGTCAGCTCGCGACGCGCACGACTCTCCGCGGACTCCTCGTACATCGTCGACGCGACCGTGGCCGGTCCCCGCTGGTCACTAAGCATCAGCACCGTGATCCGGTGTTCGAACGGCGGTCGGCGGATCGTGATGCGATCCCCGGGGTGCACGTTGCGCGATCGCTTGGCCTTGTCGTCGTTCACGTCGACATGGCCCTTGTCGATCGCCTCCGCGGCGAGTGCCCGCGTCTTGAAGAAACGCGCGGCCCAGAGCCACTTGTCCAGGCGAACCGGTTCGTCGGTTGTGCGGTGGGTCACAGTGCAGGAGCTCGCGAATGCGAAAGTTACACGCATGGGGCCCGTGTCGATCCCGGTCGCCCCTGTCGCCTCCCTTCCGCCCTCCCGGATGCATCACGCCGAGACACCAGGTGCCGCACAGACGCCGGGTCCGGACACGCAGACCATTGCGCAAGTCACGGAAAAGGTGGAGGCCGTCGTGCGCCTGGCCGGTGGGGTTGCGCACGACTTCAACAACCTGTTGACGGTGATCGCCTGCAATGCACAGGCGATCCTCGAGGCGAGCGACGGCGGCGAACATCGCGCCGAGGTCGAGGAAATTGCGCTGGCCGCACGCCGCGCCGCGGTGCTCACGCACCAGCTGCTGGCTTTCAGCCGGCAACTCGTCCTCAACCCGCGCGCCACGCAACTCGACCATGTGGTCGACCTCGTGTGGGACGACCTCACGCGCGCCGCGGGACGGTCGATCCGGCTTCACCGTCCCGATCGCGACGTCAGCGGGGAGATCGTGGTCGACGCGGCACAGGTGGCAGAAGCGGTGCGGCACCTGGTGTTCAACGCGATCGAGGCGATGCCCGATGGGGGCGACATCGGGCTGACGATCATGGATGTCGACGTCGATGATCACGCCGTCCGGACGTTGCGACCCATGCCGCCCGGGCCCTACGTCCGGCTCGAGGTGCGCGACACGGGCGTCGGCATGGACGCCACGACCCTGCGGCGTGCGATGGAGCCGTTCTTCACGACGAAGGGCCAGAAACACGGGACCGGGATGGGACTGCCGACCGTATTCGGGATCGTGAAGCAGAGCGGCGGCTTCATGTGGTTGGACTCGCAGCCCGGTGAGGGCACCACCTGCGTGGTCTACTTTCCGCGCGTGGCCGATCCGGTGCTGCTCTCCCGAACGCGCACGCCGGTGCGTGCACGGATCGCCGAAGGGGAAGGGAGTATCCTGCTCGTCGAGGACGAGGACTTGGTGCGACAACTCACGCGCCGCACCTTGGTGCGCGAGGGGTACCAGGTGGTGGACGCGCCGAATGCCCACGCCGCCCTCATCGAGGTGCGAGAGCGGGGGTTCATGCCGTCATTGCTCCTCACGGACGTGGTGATGCCCGGCATGGATGGACGCGAGCTGGCGAGCCTGCTCGAGCGCGAGATGCCGGGGCTGGCCGTGATCCTGATGTCGGGGTTCGTGGACTCGCGCGTCCCGCTGGCCGGCGTGGATGGCACGGCCCGGTTCTTCCTCGAGAAGCCATTCACCCTGGAACGGCTTCGTGCCCTGGTGCGCGACGCGATGCGCGCCCCGCAGCCGAGCTGAACAATCCACGCGCGCGGGTCGGTCGTAGAGGTGGCGTCCATGCCTCTCGAAATCACCCCCCGCGACGATGTTCCCGAACCTGCTGCCCGTGTTGCGGGCGCGAAGCGTGGGTCGCACCTTGTCGACCATGTCCCGGCTTCCCGCATGAGCAGCCCCGGCGCGTTGCAGAACCAGCGCGACCTCGCCGCCGTGGCCCGGCTGGTGGCAGGCGATGAGCGCGGGCTCGGGGAACTCTACGATCGCCACGGGACCCTGGCCTACTCCCTCGCCGCGGCGATCCTGCACGACGGGCCGGATGCCGAGGAGGTCGTGGCCGACGCGTTCAGCCAGGTGTGGCGCACGGCGGCCAACTTCGACCCGTCGCGCGGCAGCGTGGTGGCCTGGATCTCCACGATCGTTCGCACGCGCGCCCTCGACCTGATCCGGTCGCAGCGGCGACGTGCGCGCATGCTCGATCGCGCCGAGGCCCTGGCCGACGGCGGCACGGCGCCGGGGCTCGGTACGGGCGCCGAGATGGCGGACCGCGCCGTCGAGTTATCCGAGGCGCAGGTGCTGGTGCGTCGCGCCCTGGACGAACTGCCGGCGCCGCAGCGCGTGGCGCTCGAGCTGGCTTACTTCAGCGGGCTTTCGCAAAGCGAGATCGCCGAGCGCCTGGGCGAGCCGTTAGGCACCATCAAGACGCGCATGCGATCCGGGATGGAGAAGCTGCGGCAGTCACTCGGCCCGATGCTGGGAGGTGCCCAGTGAGGCCGCTCGTGCAACGTGGTGATGCCGCGGCCTACGCCCTCGGGGCCCTCGACCG
>JAEUJK010000774.1 GCA_016794735.1 Gemmatimonadota bacterium
GGGCGCCCAGGCCCAGGATCACTCCAAGCACCAGGAAAAGCCCAAGGAGGCCATGAAGCACGACATGGGCAAGATGGACCACATGGCCGGACCGTGGAAGGAGATGAACGCCTTCCATACCCAGCTCGCCGCCACGTTCCACCCCGCCAAGGACCAGAAGAACCTGAAGCCGCTGCGCGAGAAGGCCGACGCCCTCGCCGCCGCCGCTCGTGCCTGGACGGCGTCCACGCCGCCGGCCGCCTGCTCCGACGCCGCCACCAAGTCGGCCGTCGCCGCGATCTCCACCGACGCACTCGCGATCGGGAACCAGGTGCTGGCGAACGCCACGGATGCCGAATTGACCACGGCGATCACCGCGCTCCACGACAAGTTCGAGGTGGTGGAGAAGAAGTGTGCACCGCACGACATGAAGGGGATGAAGCACTAGGGCATTCCCCACCGAAGTCATTGGGGCCGCGAGGAGACCGCACGAGCGGGTCCTCGCGGCTCTTTTCTTTCCCTGCCTCGTCGCGGCGCTCCCAAGCGACAGCTCAGCGATCGGCGGTAGCCACCTCGATTGCCGGCAGCGTGACCACGACACTGGTGCCGACGCCCAGGGTCGAGGTGAGCTCGACCCTCCCGCCATGTGCCTCGACGATCGCCTTAACGATCGCGAGCCCCAGCCCCGACCCGCCGGTGTGACGCGCGCGCGAGCTGTCGGCGCGGTACATGTGGTCGAACACGTGGGGAACGTCCTGCGGGGGAATGCCCGGCCCGTTGTCGCTCACGACCAGCGTGGCCCCCGTGCCTTCCGCGCCGCACGAGACCCGCACCTGCACCTCGGGCCCACCATGTTGCACGGCGTTCTCGACGAGGTTGCGCAGCACCTGGCCCAGGCGCAGCGCATCGCCCTCCACCACGACGGGACGCGCATCGACGTGCAGCTGCGACGGCGCCATGCGGGCCCCTGAGGTAAACGCGGCCACACCACGCCTGACGAGTTCGGCGAGGTCCAGGCGGCCCGCGCGCATCTCCAGCGAACCCGCGTTGGCGCGCGCGAGCACGTCCACGTCCGCGACGAGCCGTTCGAGCAGGCACGCCTCCTCGTGCAACGAGGCCATCGCCGCCTCATCTGCCGGGCGCAAGCCATCCTGCAGCGACTCGACCTGGGCGCGCAGGTTGGTCAACGGCGTGCGCAGCTCGTGGGCCACGTCCCGCAACAGCTGGCGCCGGCTCCGCTCCGAGCGCTCGAGGCTCTCCGCCATCCCATCGAACGCCCGCGCCACCGGGTCCAACTCGGCAAAGCCGGCGGCACCGACCCGCGCGGTGTAGTCACCGCTCGCCACCCGCTCGGCGGCGGTGCGGAGCCGTGCCAGTGGTTCGAGCAATCGCCGCGTGAGGAGGGTGGCGCCCGCGACGGCCACGAGAAGGATCGCCGCAGCCCCGAACCAGAGCCGCTGGTTGAAGCCGGCCCCAAAGGCGCGGGACGCGCTGTCGACCGAGACCGTGAGGTGGTCCGGCGCCTTGGCCTGCGGGATGCGCACCAGCATCGCGAGCGTGTCCGACGCCGCACCGAGCAGCCAGGTCGCGCCGTCCGTGACGATGCGACGCAGCTCCCCATCACCGCTGACGTCGAAGCTCACGCCGCGGGCGCCGCGCCGCGAGACGCGCGCCCCGGCGAGGGTGGAATCACTCGTCGCGAGCAGGGCCCCACCGGGTGCGACAATCGCCACCGCG
>JAEUJK010000801.1 GCA_016794735.1 Gemmatimonadota bacterium
CGTGACCAACGCACTCCGGCATGGGTTTCGCGATGGCCGTGGCGGGGCGATCACGCTGACGCTGGCGCCGAACGGAGACGAAGGGTGGATGATCGCGGTGCGGGACGACGGCGCCGGGCTGGCGCGTGTGGGCGCGAACGATGGGGCGACGCTGGGCCTCCGGCTCGTCAACGCGCTGACCCGACAGGTCGACGGGACGTTCGAGCTGCGTGCCGCCAACCCCGGAACCGAAGCGGTGCTGTGCCTACCCAGGAACTCCAACAGTCGTGAGGATGCCCATGGCGCGAGTGCTCATCGTTGAGGACGAGTCGCTGATCGCGGAAGAGATCCACGATCGGCTCACGCGACTCAACTACGAGGTCGTCGGCATCGAGGACACCGCGGAACGCGCGTGGGCGACCGCCAGCGCCACGAAACCGGATGTCGTGCTCATGGACATCCGCCTGAAGGGCGAGGTGGATGGGATCCAGGCGGCCGAGCGCATCCGGCGCGAGCTCGACATCCCCAGCATCTACCTGACCGCGCACACGGACGCGGACACGATCGACCGTGCCAAGAAGACCGCCCCCCTCGGGTACCTCCTCAAGCCGTTCCAGGAGCGAGACCTCTTCGTGACGCTCGAGATCGCGCTGCACCGGCACCAGATGGACGGGTGGTTGCGCGCGAGCGAACTCAAGTACGCCACAACCCTGGCGAGCATCGGCGATGGAGTGCTGGCCACGGATGCCGAGGGACGGGTGACCTTCCTCAATCCGGTGGCCGAACAGTTGACGCAGTGGTCGAGCGAGGAGGCCCTGGGTCGTCCAGCCAGCGACGTCTTCACGGTCATCCCCGAGGACCGACTTGGCCGGATCAACTGCCCGCCACTGGAGGCCCTGCGCCTCGGCGCGCTCGTGCGCTTCGAGACGCCGTTCCTGCTCGTGGCCCGCGACGGCTCGACGGTGTTGATCGACGATTGCGCCGCACCGATCCTGGGCGCGCGCGGGCAGGTGTCTGGCGCGGTGGTGGCGTTCCGCGACATTCGCGAGCGTCGCGCGATGGAAAGCGTGCTGCGTCGCACCGAGGAACAACTCCAGCGGTCCCAGCGCCTGGAGGCCCTGGGTCGCCTTGCGGGTGGTGTCGCACACGACTTCAACAACCACCTCACCGTGATCAGCGGGTACAGCCAGCTGCTCATGGCCGAGGAGCGCAACGACGACACGCGGGAGCTCGCCGGCGAGATCTACAAGGCGGCCACACGGTCGGCCTCGTTGACGCACCAGCTGCTGGCCTTCAGCCGTGGCCAGCTGATGGCCCCGCGGGTGATCGACCTCAATTCGTTGATCCGCAGCACCGACCAGTTCCTGCAGCGGTTGATTGGGGAGAACATCGAGTTCACGGCGGACTTGTCGTACGAACCAGCCCTGATCCGCGCAGATCCCGGGCAGGTGGAGCAGATCGTGGTGAACCTCGTGATCAACGCGCGTGATTCGATGCCGCACGGTGGACGCCTGGTGATCGGGACCGCTGTCTACCACACGACCGAGGATGGCGATCACCCGGCGGACCTGGCCGATGGCCACTACCAGGTGCTTCGCGTGGTCGACACGGGGGTCGGGATGGATGCCGCCACGCGGGCGCGCATTTTCGAGCCGTTCTTCACCACGAAGGCCGAGCGACACGGCACCGGGCTTGGCCTCGCCACCACGTACGGCATCGTGAAGCAGAGCGGGGGCGCGATCAGCGTGGAGAGCGAACTCGGGCACGGG
>JAEUJK010000831.1 GCA_016794735.1 Gemmatimonadota bacterium
ACGTCGTCCGCCGTGACCTGGTTCGATGACGCGTTCACCTGCGTCATGAAGGCGAACAGCACCCGCTCCGCCTCGGGGATCGGGGCGGTGGTGTAATCGCTGAGCACGGCATCGACGAGATCCCGCGACCCGAGCAGCTCCGCCGCGACCGCGGCGTGGGAGCCCGTTCAAAAGGGACAGTCGTTGCGCTTCGAGGTGAACGCCGCAATCAGCTCGCGCAGGCCCGGCGAGAGCGGCGACGGGCCTCGCAGCACCTGGTGCGTGTACTGCGCGAGGAAGTCCGTGGCGGCCGGCTTGTACGCGAACAGGTGCATGATCTGCGGCACGACAGCCCCCATGCGGCGGAGGCCCTCGAGACGCGACGCGTAGGCCCCGCTGGGTGGGGCCTGTTCGATTTCCTGCAGGAACATCGGGCGCATCAGCGGTCGGGAACGGGTTCCACGGAACGTAGGCGACCGGGTTGGCGCCCGGAATTGGTCAGCCGCGGGCGCGAGGCAGTCGGAAGACTTCGCTGCGGGCCTCGATCACGCGCTTCTCACCACCCAGCAGGCGCGACAGGAGCGTGCGTGCGCCACGTCCCAGGGCTGTGCCCGGGTTGCGCCGTCCACGCACGACGGGATTGAGGTCCCCGCGCACCCATCGCTCCAGCTCGTCGAGGTCCGAGACGGCGAGCATTTCGAGGGTGAGGGTGGCCGTGTAGTACTGCGGGTCGTCGTTGCCGGGCGATGCGCGAATGTCGGCCCGATCGGGGCGCTCGATGGCGGTCACCGCGTCGGGCAGGCGTTCGAAGGTGCCCAGCGGGGTGGCCAGGTCGTTTACGACGCGCACGCCCTCGTACACCCGGCGCACCGGATCGAACCGGAGCACCACGTCCCACTGCGTGGACCGCTGCCGCCGGTCGAACAGGCCGGCGGTGCTCCACAGCTCAACGCGATAGGTCAGGCGGGCCGGGAAGCCGTGGTCCAGGAGCTCGCGAATGGCGTTGGCCCCGAGGACCCCGGTCGCCCGCACCTGTGGTCCAACGATGGAAAGCGACTCGGCGGGCGGCACCAGCAACCGGAGCAGCGGTCGCTCCTGTGCGCTGGCCGCGGATGCGGCCAGCACGGCGAGGGTTCCCGCCCAGGCGCCCGTCCACCGACCCCTCCACCACCGAACCACTCAGAACCTCGGTCGCAGGCGGATGAAGAAGTTCACCGGGGCGTCCGGCTGGTTGAGCGGCTTGGCGAGGTAGAGCCCGAGGTCGTCGAGCACGAGGCCCAGGCCGATGTCGGTCTGGAAGGTCGAGAGCTTCGGCATCTTCGACTTCGCAAAGGTGCGACCGCCATCGTCCGGTCCCACGAGCCAGCCGCGCCCTGCGTCCGCGAAGACCACCCACTGCGCCCCGCGTCCCCAGCCGCGCCGCCGCCATTCGCGATCCTCGTCGAGGATGCCAAACGGGTCGAGGCCGAGGTCGCCGCGAAACTCCACCTGGGCGAGGGCCATGCGCTCGCATTCGCCCGGCGAACCCACCGGGACCGGGCCACTCGTTCCCGCCACGTCGGAGCACTGCAATCGGTCGACACCGTTGGTCAACCCGGCCAGGCGGAAGTCGTAGCCGGGCAGGGTCCCCGGACCGCCGAGCGCAAAGCGACGCTGCATCGGCAGCTCGTCACCACTCAGCCAGCCACCGGCGACGACGCGGAAGTTGAGCTGGGCACCCGGCGCCACGCGGTTGTAGCGACGCAGGTCCACGAAGACGCGATCATAGGTGGTGGCGCCGCCAACCGTCGGCAACCGCACCCCCGCAGTGGTGGGTGCATAACGAGAGATGGTGCCGTTCCCGTATTCGTACTCGCCGTTCAGGTACCAGCCGGTGGTGGGCTGCCGGTCGTCACTGCGCGTGTCCACCTTGAGGAACCCTTGCAGGAGGTGGAGACGTGCGTCGTCCATGTCGGGGTTCGCGCGCCAGCGGTCGGTGTCGCGGAACGGCGTCCACGGATCGTTGGCGGTGCGTGCCCCCCAGCGCACGTGGGACCACGAGCCGCCGATCTCGAGATGGCGCCGCGTGAAGACCGACGCCGACAGCGAGCCGCCATGCCGGTTGTAGAAATCGCGGAAGTCGCGGTGCAGGAAGAACGCCGCCAGCCCCGCCTCGGCGTCGCTCAGTTGCCATGGCTCCACCGACTCGACGACATCGAAATGACGTGCCCCGAGGCGGACGCCATCGGTGCGCCCGAAGCGTAGCTCGGCCTTGGCGGTGTGGCCGATGTTGGCCGGGGTCCACTCGAACGAGTTGGCGGAGCGGATGATGCCGAGTGCATCGACGGAGACGCGGCCCCAGTCGAACTCGCGACCGAACGCGGGACCGAACTGGATCGGGAGCCCTTCTACGCGGTTGTAGGTTCGCGCCGAGACGAGGCGAAGGTCGCCCCACCCACGGTTCTGCCACCGATCGCGCCGGCGCCACCACGGGTCCTCGGCCCGCTCGGACCATCGCACCCGATCGCCGTCCCGTTCGTACGACATGCGCGCGCTGTACGTGCGGATGGAGCCACGTACCTGGTTGTTCTCGTTCCCGATGATCGAGCCGCCGATCACGAGGAGGTCACCTCCGACCTCGCCACCTGGCCGGAACTCGATGTTCCCGTTGATGACGATCACCTTGCCGGTGGCCCGGCCCTCGACGAGCAGCGGCCCCCGCAACACCACGAGGTCCCCAACGGTTTCCCCTGCCTTGATGGTGTAGGCTCCGTCGGCGCGCGTGGTGTTGGCGGCGTCGTAGAGCTGGGTGACTTCCTCGACGACCTCACGTGGGATCGTCGTCGCGTCCAGTCGCTGGGCGCGAAGGCCGGGCGCCATCACGGCGGACGCGACGGCCGCACACCACAGGAAACGGTTCATGGGATTACCGAGCTGAAGAGGGATGCGACTCCCATGGCACGAGCTGTACCACCTGCATCCTGCCATGTCATCCACGCTGGGGCAACAACTTCCACGACTGTCGCTGGCGCGGTTGTCCCCACGGGAGGTCACCCCCCCTGTGTCGCAGCGACATCCGGGGCAATCTCGAGCCGACGCATGCGACGGTACAGGTTGGGGCGGTCGGTCTGCAGGCGACGCGCCGCCTCGGCGACATTCCCACCACTCGCGGCGAGGGCCCGAGTGATGAGCGCGCGTTCGTAGTCATCCAACATCTCCGCGAGCGGGCCAGGCGCCGTGTCGATCCCGTTCGCAATCGCACGCACCGATTCCGGAGTTTCCGGAACGGCAATCACGCGCCGCACGTCGGCTGAACCGATCTGCTGGCCGGGATGCAGGATCACGAGGCGTTCGACGATGTTGGCCAACTCGCGCACGTTCCCGGGCCAGCGGTAGGCGCCTAGCAGCGCGAGGGCGCCATCGCTCCAGGCCGGCAGGACGCGGCCCGTGCGGACCCGCGTGCGCACCGAGAAGTGCCTGACGAGAAGTGGAATGTCGCTCGCACGGTCGCGAAGCGGCGGTAGCGCGATCGGGATGACGTTGAGGCGAAAGTAGAGGTCGTCGCGAAAGGCGCCTTCGCGTGCGGCGCGGGGCAGGTCCTTGTTGGTCGCGGCGATCAGTCGCGCGTCGACGGGAATCGCCTTGCCCCCACCAACCCGCTCGATCTCGTGCGCCTCGATGGCACGGAGCAGCTTGGCCTGGGCGTCGAGGCCCAGGTCGCCGACTTCGTCGAGGAACAGCGTGCCGCGGTGCGCGAGTTCAAAGCGACCGATGCGTCGCTCCGTGGCGCCCGTGAACGCCCCGCGTTCATGGCCGAACATCTCGCTCTCGACCAGGTCGCGCGGGATCGCTGCACAGTTCACGCGAATGAACGCGCGATCGCGACGCGCACTTCCCGCGTGGATCGCGGCGGCCACCAGTTCCTTCCCGGTCCCGGACTCCCCGGTGATGAGAACGCGCGAGTCGGTCGGCGCCACGCGTGCGATCAGGTCGCGCAGCATGCGCATCGCTTCGCTCTCCCCGACCATCTGGTCGGCGAGCCCGAGTTCTTCGCGAAGGGCTGCGGCCTCGCGACGCGCAGAGCGCAGGTCGAGCGCACCGCTCAGGGCCAGGGTGACGCCGTCGGGCGTGAGCGGCTTCTCGAGGAAGGTGAAGGCGCCAAGCTTGGTCGCACGCACCGCATCACTGAGCGCGGCCTTCCCGCTCATCATGACGACGGGGAGGTCGGGGAATCGCTCGCGCAGGACGGTCATTGTGGCGATGCCATCGAGGTCCCCCGGCATCATCAGGTCGACGAGGGCGACGTCGGGCTCGCTCTCGAGCGCGGCGGCGATCCCGCTGCGCCCATCCACCGCCTCACGCACCTCGTACCCTTCCGCGCCCAGCAGCGCCGAGACCATCCGGCGCAGGTTGGCTTCGTCGTCGACGATGAGGACGGAAGGCATGCGGCCGACCTACCCGCGCTGTTCGGACAGGCGCGAGGGTTCGGCCACCTTGGCGCCCTGGGGCCACTGCTCCAGCGGGTTAGGTGCCGGAAGGGCTTTCATCTCCCCGAGGAGCTTGTTGGTGTAGCGTTGCCCCTCCGACATGCGCTCCACCTCGATGGCGACGGCGTCGAGCGCCTGTTCGAGGCGTTCCAGCCGCGGGCTCGTGTCGGTGCTCGTGTTCACGACCGGCCGCGGCTCGAAGCGGCGCGCGATCATGCGCACGATCGGCACGCCCAGGAAGATCATCACGAGGGAGAACAACCCCATCTCGATCACGTTCTGCACGCCCCGCGGGATGTCGCCCGGGTCGCGCGGTGGGACCGCAATGCTGGGACGCTGAAACTGGCCTGAGATCGCCCGATCCAGCTGGCCTTGCAGCGACTCCATCCGGTCGTTGGCATTGGACAGCTGGTCCGAGATCGCGTTCTCGCGTGCGTCCGACGTGCCGGGGGTGAGTTGACTGGTCAGGTCCTTGATCTCGGCCTTGGTGGCGTTGATCTGGCCCTGGATCAGTTCGATCGCCCTTTCCTGGTTGGTCTGGGCGAGTGGTTGGAGCGCGGGGAGTGGCGTTGGCTGCGGCATGTTCAGACCGGGGTCGTGTGGCGGACCCGCTCGGCTTCGCGCGGGCGGGCGCTCCACTGCTGCGAGGGATCAGGGGCGGGCAGGGCACGCAGCTCGCCCAGCATCTTGCTCGAGTATCGCTGCCCTTCGGAGATCCGCTCCACCTCAACCGCGACGCTGTCCAGCGCCTGCTCGATGCGGTCGAGGCGCCCGGTGACATCGGGAGCGGCTGCGGGGGTTCCGCGGCGATCCAGCCAGCGGCCAAAGGCGCGCACCAGCGGGATACCGATCGCCAGCGCCACGATCGTGATGAAGAAGCCCTCCGTTGCCATGCGCGCCATGCGTTCAATGCGCTCGCCGTCGAGGCCAGGCGGGAGGTCGGGGTCGGATACCACGGGGAACGGAGCCGTTGCCTCACCGCTCACGAGGGCGTCCAGGCGCCCCTGCAAGCTCTCGAGTCGCGCGTTGGCCTGGTTCAGCTGCGCCTCGACCAGCTCTTGCTGGCGCGGGCTTCCCACTCCGAGACGTGCGGTAAGCGACGCCACTTCTTCACGCGTTGCCGCGATTTCGCCTTGCAGCACCTGCAACACGAAGTTGCCGTCGATCGGCGTCGTCACCGGTGCTCCGGGGACCCCCTGCGACTCGCGCGCCGCATCACGCGCGGCGTCGCGCGCAGCATCGACCGCATCGCGCACGGCGTCGCGGACTTGTTCGCGGACCTCGGCCTGGGATTGCAGCGGAGCGTTCATGGGTGCCTCACGAGGGGATGCGACGAGCGGTGGGCGGCAGGGCGGCGGCGTCGGCG
>JAEUJK010000848.1 GCA_016794735.1 Gemmatimonadota bacterium
AGCGTGATGGAGTCGCCCGGGGCGAGTGGGGTGTCCAGCTTGTAGAGGCGCACACCCTGCGGCGCGTCCTCGATGAGGGCGGTCGCCGCGCGGCCCCACGCGAGCGTGTCGATGCGGAGATCCGACTTCCACATCGAGACGAGCATGGAATCGAGCGGCACGGCCTGCTCGTTCACGAAGGTGAACGTTCCGCTCACGCCAAAGGAGAGTCGCTCGGGTTCGAGATCGGCGCGCACGTCCGCGTCGACGAGACGCGGCTGCGGGAGCCGGGCGAGCGGCTTGTACGTGCGCTCGTAGTCGGCTTTCGCCCGCCGGACCTCGGCCCTAGTGCGATACTCGTTGACGCGGTTCGTATTGTGGAAGAGCACCGCAAACGCACCCACGGCCACCGCGAGCGCTCCCGACGCCAGCACGCGCGTGGGCGTGCGCCAACGACGCGCAGCCGCCAGTCGACGAACCCGCCAGGAGGGATCGCTCCCGCGGACGCAGAGGAGATACGCGGCGACCCCGAACAGCACGGCCACCGCGGACCAGTACAAGGTGGTCCACACCAGGCCCGGCACATATGGTCCGTAGCCGTTCATGTCCGAATACCGCAGCGGCGCGACCTCGGCATAACGAAAGAGCGGATGCTCGAGGCCGAGGTTGGGGAGAAGCCGCCGGAGGATCAGCGCGAGGATCACCAACGCATGCCCCAGGAACTTCTGGTTGGCAACGACGTGGATCAACACGGCGAGCACGGTGAGCTGCACGAGCGACGGCAGCACGACACCAAACAGGTAGGTCCCGTACAGCAGCGGCTCCAGATGGAAGTACCCGGCCGCCATCTGGTAGCCCATCCCCGCGACCATGAGCAATGACAGGAGCGCCGCCTCGGCGAGGACCAGCCCGATGACCTTCCCCAGCAGGGTCGCACTGGTTCGCGCGGGGAACGCGTCGACGATCTGGTCCGCCCGCAGTTCGCGCTCACGCCAGACCAGCTCACCGGCGTAGAGGGCGATGAGCACGTTGAAGAAGATCGCGAACTGCGCGGCGATGACCTCGACCACGGTGTAGGTCACCGGCCAGGCGCGCTGGCCGAACACGACCTCGGCGTAGGCAGCGGCAATGCCGAGATTGATCAGCCCGACGGCGACGATGACCGCGAACGGGAGCTGGCGCACGATGCTGCGGAACGACATGCCGATTGTCGACACCAGCTGCACCCGCCATGCGCGCCCGCCGAAATCCTGCGCGATCGTGGTGATCGGCGCCGGCGCGCTGCTCGAGAGCGCTGCGGCCGGGCCCTCGGCGTCGACGACCGCCTTGCGGCGTCGGAGCGACGGCGGTGCACTGCGAAAGCGGAACAGGGCGACGGTGAGTGCCGCGACCCCAAGCGCCACCGCGGACCAGAGGATCCGGTTGGCCAGCAGCACGCCACCTAACGACGCTGCCTGCGTGTTCTTCTCGGCGACGGTCCAGTAACGCGTCAACAGCTCGAAGGCGGAGAGGCCGACGGGGTCGAGCAGCGCCGCCACGGTGCGGTCATCGAGCTTGCCGATGAGCGTCTGCGCCATGCTCCACCCGATCAGGAGCACGATCCCCTGCGTGTGGACCGCGAACGCATTGCGGGTGAGCGCGCCAACGGCAAAGAAGATCGACGAAATGACGAGGATCGCCGGGACCACGAGCACCACGAACGGCGCGAGGTAGTCCGACAGGTTGAACGGGAGGACGCGCGCCGAATCCATCCACGGCATCGCGGCACCGGCGGCGAGGCCGAGGATCATGCCGGCATGGACGATGACCATGACGGTGAACGCGCCGAGGAACCGCCCGCCCAGGTACTCGAAGCGCGTGATCGGCGACGTGAACACGAGTTCGTGTGAACGCGTCTGGTAGTCGCGCATCACCGAACCACCGACGAGCCCCGCCACGACGATCTGGCCAAGGACCACGATGAGGAGCATCGCCCGAACGAGCACCCATGGCGCGTTGCGCATCACCTGCCCGGAGCCGCCCGCGAGGGCAATCGTGTCGGTCGACATGAAGGCGAACGACCCCGCGGCGAAGGCCGCGAAGTACAGCCAGGTGACCGGGCGCGCGAGGTGATACCGCAGCTCGAAGCGATAGACGGCGCCGAACACACCCATGCTCATGCGGCGACGCGT
>JAEUJK010000862.1 GCA_016794735.1 Gemmatimonadota bacterium
GAGACCTTCATTGCCATGCCGAACGACAAGGTCGCTCGCTTCGCGGTCCCGCACGACGCCGACCTCGAGGAAGCCTTCCCCTGGGACCTCCCGACCCTGGCTGGCGCCGGGGCCCTGCGGTCGACCACGCGGGACATGCTCAAGTTCGCCGACGCCGTGACGCATCGCGACCGTGGCCCGTTAGGCAAGGCCATCGCGTTTTCCATCGAACCGCGACGCCCGACGACGATTCCGAACATGCGTATCGCGCTCGGCTGGCACGTGCGCGAGGCGAACGGGCGCACGGTCGTCTGGCACAACGGCGGCACCGGCGGGTTCCGTACCTTCTTTGGCTTCGACCCGGCCACCGGCGTGCACTCCATGGTCTGGTCCAACACGTCGAACAGCGTGGACGACCTGGGGCTGCACCTGATCGACTCGACCGTGCCCCTGCAGCGCACGCCGCCGCAGCCCAATGTGGAAGTGCCTGTGGAGACCCTCCGCAGTTATGTCGGGTCGTACCCACTCGCCCCGATCCTTGTGGTGGCCGTCACCGAGGAACGCGGGAAGCTCTACGCCCAACCCACGGGCCAGCCACGGTTTCGGTTGTGGCCGGAGTCGGCGACGAACTTCTACCTGAAGGTCGTGCCGGCCAAGGTGCGGTTCGCGCCGGATTCCACCGGGGTGATGACGCTGACGCTGGAACAGGGGGGACAGCAGCAGCGCGCGCGGCGGCGGTAGGTTGTCAGCACGGCATACTTAGGTCAGGTCACCCAGCCGGGCACATCCGCCATCGGGGAGCTCCGCGCGCGCGCCGGTCCGACACCACAGCCGGATGGCAGGCACGGCGGCGCCGAGCGTCATCGCCCTCGTGGCCTCGCTGAGAAACAGCGACGGGTCTGAACGTTCCTGTGGGGAGGGCGCTTTCCGGCCCATGCCCACATCCATGACACCTCGCAAGCGCCTTTCCGGCACGTTCGCCGCTGTCGTGCTGAGTGCCGCCTGCGGAGGGCCGGCGGGACCCAGCGTGCCTGCACCGCCCACTCAGGTGGCGGTCGCCTCGGTGCAGGTTGCTCCCGCGTCGTTGCAACTGCTCGAAGGAGCGACCGGCGCGCTGGTTGCGACGGCGCGCGATGCCCAGGGGAACGTGGTGTCCGGCGCGAGCTTCACGTGGGCGAGTCAGGCCAACAACGTGGCCACGGTCTCAAACACCGGCAGCGTCGCCGCAATCGCTGCCGGCTCAACGATCGTGAGCGCGACGTCCGGTGGGGTCCAGGGCTCAGCGACAGTGACGGTGACGCCGGCGCTGCTCCTGTCCGTCGCGCCCCTCATGGCCACGACCGCCGCCGGGGGAAGCGTCACCTTCACCGTGACCGCTCGCGACGTCAACGGCACCGTGTACCCCACCCCACCGGTGACCTGGAGCTCCTCCAATCTCGCGGTCGCCACGGTTTCGAGCAGCGGCGTCGCGACCGGGGTCGCTGCCGGAACCGCCCTCATCAGCGCCAGTTCACCCACCTACCTGTCCACGCCTGGCGGACTCACGGTGACGACCGCGGGACGCTGCAACGACATCGCCAGCCGTACCACGGTCAACGCGCTGATCACCTGGGATTGGGCCCGGAATGAGATCAACCGGGAGAATCACGAGATCGGTGTGCTGCACCGCGCCAACCTGACGAGCACACTCACCCGTACGTCGGCACCGTTGGACGACGAGCAAACCTGGGTCGGTCCGTTGGCCGGCAATGGAAGTGTCACC
>JAEUJK010000735.1 GCA_016794735.1 Gemmatimonadota bacterium
CGCCAAGGAGTTCGAGATGCCGGCGCTGGCGATCACGGACCACGGCAACCTGCACGCGGCGTGGGAGTTCCAGGAGGCCGCGCGGAAGGCGGGGATCAAGCCGATCATCGGCATGGAGGCGTACGTCGCCCCGGGCGACCGACGCCTCAAGGCCCGCGGCGCGATGGGGCAGAAGCCGTATTACCACCTCGTGCTGCTCGCCCGCGACCTCAAGGGCTACCAGAACCTGATCCGGCTCTCCTCGTTAGGCTTCACGGAGGGGTTCTACACCCGGCCGCGGATCGACCGCGAGCTGCTGGCCGCATACAACGAGGGGCTCATCGTCTCGTCCGCCTGCATGGCCGGCGAGGTTGCCACCCACCTCGAGACCGGGGACGTGGAGGGCGCCGTCGCGGTGACCGAGTGGTACCGCGAGGTGTTTGGCGATCGCTACTACCTGGAGGTCCAGGCCCACGACTCCAACGGCCAGGGCCGCCTCAACGAGGCGATCTTCGACCTGTCCCGACGGACGGGAGTCCCCGTCATCGCCACGAACGACTCGCACTTCCTCGGCGCCAAGGACCACGACGCGCACGACGTGTTGCTGTGCATCGGCCTCGGAAAGGACCGCGAGGACAAGGACCGGATGCGCTACGACGAGGGCCTCTACTTCAAGAGTGCCCCGGAGATGGCCGCGCGTTTCCCGAAGAACCCCGAGGTCCTCACCAACACGCTGGCCATCGCCGACGCCTGCGACATCACGTTCGGCAAGAAGTACCACGTCCCCGCGTTCCCGCTGCCGCGTGGCGTGGACACGGAGAACGACCTGCTCGTGCAGCTGGCGACGGCCGGCGCGAAGGTGCGGTACGGCGACCCGCTGCCGTCGCATGTTTCCGAGCGTTTGGCCTACGAACTCGGCGTGATCACCCGCACCGGGTACGCGGGTTACTTCCTCATCGTCGCCGACTTCATCAAGGCCGCGCGCGACCGTGGGATCCCGGTCGGGCCTGGCCGTGGTTCTGCCGCCGGCTCGCTGGTGGCGTACGCCCTGCGGATCACCGACGTCTGCCCGCTCAAGTACGACCTGCTGTTCGAGCGCTTCCTGAACCCGGAGCGCGTGTCGATGCCCGACATCGACGTCGACTTCTGCTTCGAGCGACGCGGTGAGGTGATCGAGTACGTCCGCGACAAGTACGGCAAGGACGCGGTTGGCCAGATCGTCACGTTCGGGACGATGAAGTCGCGTGCGGCCATCAAGGACGTGGGACGGGTCCTCGGCTTCACCCCCGCCGAGACGGACGCGCTGGCCAAGCTGGTCCCGAACCAGCCCAACTTCTCGCTCACCGTGCGTGAGGCGATCGAGAAGGTCGCGGAAGTCAAGAAGTTCTACGACACCGAGCCGCGGTATCGCCAGCTGCTCGACTATGCGGTGGCTCTCGAAGGTTTGTCACGGCACACCGGCGTGCACGCGGCCGGCGTCGTGATCGCCCCGGGACCGCTCGACGACTACGTGCCGGTGTGCACGCAGGAAACCAAGGGATCGGGGGGCAGCGAGGGCGAACGCGTCATCGTCACGCAGTACGACATGAACGCGCTCGAGAAGGCCGGGATGCTCAAGATGGACTTCCTCGGCCTGACGACGCTCACGGTCATCCACGACACGCTCGAGGCCATCGCGGCCGGTGGCAAGGCCGTTCCGGACCTGGATGCGGTGCCATTCGACGACGCCGAGACGTACCGCATGTTGCGCATGGGGCGGACGGTGGGTGTGTTCCAGTTCGAGTCGCCGCTCGCCACGGACATGCTGCGCGCGATGCGCTGCGACCGGTTTGACGACCTGGTGGCGTCGAACGCGCTCATGCGCCCGGGTCCGCTGGACGCCGGGATGCACAAGGTCTACCAGCGGCGCAAGCGCGGCGAGGAGCCGGTCGTGTACCAGCTCCCCGAGCTCGAGCCGATCCTCGAGCCCACCTACGGCGTCATCACCTACCAGGAACAGGTGATGCGTATCGCCCAGGTCCTGGCCGGGATCTCGCTCGCCGAAGCCGACGTGCTCCGCAAGGCGGTGGGCAAGAAGGACGCGGAGCTCATCCGCAAGGAGCTGGGGAAGTTCACGGAGAAGGCGATCGCGAAGGGACACGACCGCCGCGTGATCGAGGACATTGCCGCGCAGATCGAGACCTTCGGCCGGTACGGCTTCAACAAGTCGCACTCGGTCGCGTACTCCGTCATTTCCTATCACACGGCCTGGCTCAAGGCGCACTTCCCCGCCGAGTTCATGGCGGCGCTGCTGTCGTCATCGATCGGCGACACGGACTCGGTCGTGAAGTTCATCAATGAAGCGCGCGAACTCGGGATCACGGTGCTGCCGCCGGACGTCAACGAGTCAGGCTACAAGTTCACCGTCGTTGGGGAGAAGCGCATCCGGTTCGGGCTCGGTGCGATCCGCAACGTGGGTCGCGGGGCGATCGACTCCATTTTGTCCGGTCGCAAGGATGCGCCGTATACCACCCTGTTTGACCTCGCGGAACGCGTCGACCTGCGGTTGTGCAACAAGCGCGTCTTCGAGGCCCTCGTGCATTCCGGCGCGATCGACACGCTGGGCGGGCATCGGTCCCAATACATCGGGGCCCTCGATGCCGCGTTGCAGGAGGCCTCCCTCAAGCAGGATGAGCGCGAGACCGGGCAGGGATCGCTGTTTGGTGACGCCAGCAGCAGTGAGACGAAGGCC
>JAEUJK010000900.1 GCA_016794735.1 Gemmatimonadota bacterium
CGCCCTGATCACGCTGCTCACCGACTTCGGCACCGCCGACGGGTACGTGGCGGAGATCAAGGGAGTGCTCTACTCGCTCGCCCCCGAGGCGACGATCGTTGACCTGTCGCACGAGATTCCGGCGCACGACACCGAGTTTGCGCGCCTGGCTGTCGCGCGCTTCTGGCGTCGCTTCCCGGCGCACACCGTGCACCTCGTGGTCGTGGATCCCGGCGTCGGCACGAGCCGGGCCGCATTGGCCGTGCAAAGCGACGGCCGCTTCCTCGTGGGGCCGGACAACGGCGTGCTGTCGCCGGCTCTGCTCCTCGGCGAGGCGTCGATCGTCGCGCTGCCGGTGAGTCCCGCGGCCTCCCGCACGTTTCACGGGCGCGACGTCTTTGCCCCAGCGGCGGCCGCGCTGGCGAATGGGGCCACGCTCGCCTCGTTAGGCCAGCCGCATGCCAGCCCGGTGGTGCGGCGCACGCGGGAAGCGGTGAAGCGGGACGACGGTGCGATCCTCGGCGAGGTCATTGCCATCGATCGCTTCGGCAACGCCATCACCAACCTGATCGGGGTCCGGAGCGGGGTCGTCGCTGCCGCGGGACGGCCGGTGCCGGTGCGCGCGACCTACGCAGATGTTGCATCCGGGGCACCGGTAGCCCTCGTCGGGTCCAGCGGGTTGCTCGAGGTGGCCGTGCGCGACGGGAACGCGGCGACGGCGCTCGGGCTCCAGCGTGGCGCCGTCGTGGTGTGGTACCGCGGTTAGTGCGCCGCGCCTGAACCCGCGGCCGGTCGACGCCGCGCCGCAGCAACACCAGTCACGGGGGTGGGCGTCTGCCAGCCGACTTCGGCCGCCGGCTCCGGTGCCGAAATCGCCGCATCGCGGCGTGTACCACCGCGCGAGAGGATCGCCGCGCCAAACCCGGCGGTCGCGGCAACGAATGTGGCGAGCAACGCGAGCACCCGAACCGCCACGCCGAGCACCGGCGTGTCACCCAGTGCCGCCGCCGCGACCCACAGCCCCATGTAGAGCGCGGTGCCAACGATCACCCCGCGCAACGCGCCACCCTTCTCGCTCAGTCCACGCGCCCGGCGTCCACCGAGTCCGTCACCGGTGACGCGTGCAGCGGCAACGAAGCCCAGGGCGAGGAGCCCGGCGACAACAAGCACGAGGGCGACGATCGCAAACGGAACGAGGAGGATGCCGATCACGGTCACCGCGAGGGCGACCACGACGAGCAGGATCACCGGCAGGATTCCCAGGTGGCCGGCGAGCCCCGTGAGGAACGAGCGCCAGAACGATTGGCCGAGGACATCCACCACGCCGTCGAGGTACGGGCTCGCGAAGACGAGGACCCCGAGCCCGATGAGCATCATGACGGTGAACCAGCCGAGGGCCAGTTCGAGCGGCGAGCGCGGTGTCGCGGGCTTGGCTTCGCTACCGGCGAGCAATGCGCGCAGGGAGGCACCAAAGGTGCCGGTCAGCGCGCGGGAGGCCCCGCCAACCTGGCCCTGATTCCGCACTTCACCAAAGGCGGCGATGGCATCACCCGTGACTTCGCCGCCGGGCAACACCACGACATCACCGGCAATGGCAATCGCCGAACCGTTGACCGTGCCGGCGATGGTCAGGTCGCCACCCGCCACAACCAGGGGACCGCGCTCGGTCGTCCCGGCGGGAACCGTCCGGCTGCCGATCGCGAGGGAGTCACGTTGTGCCGTCTGGGAGGACAGTACGGCAAACGGGCAGAGAGCGGCCACGAGGGTAGCCGTCAACCACATGCGTCGGGACACGGTTAGTCCCTCCGCCGATTTGCCGTTGCGGCGATTCCCTTGACCGCGGCTGCGACACCCACGACGCCAAGTACGGCGGCGCCGGTCGCGGCGGCCAGAACGAGGGGCCCTCCGTTCAGGAGGGTGTTGGCCGCCCCGCTCCCGAGCAGCGAGGAGGTCGCATCCACCAGCGATGCGGCGAGGCCGCTGCGGGCCCGCTGGAGGCCATAATTACCGACGAAGATCACCGCATCAGCCCGGTGGCCGATCCAGACCAGCCCGGCGGTCACCCCGGCGGCAGCAGCCGTGCCGACGCCACCCACGAGGACGCGTCCGGCCGAACTCTCGGGGATCAGGCGGCCGAGGAAGTCGCGGGCGGCCACATGCCAGGGCTGGTAGACCTCGACCCTGGCCATGAGCCGATCAGCGAAGAGCGGGGCCGGGCGGAGGTGGGGGAGGCCTTCCAGCTGGACCACGACTCGCGCCAGCGCGTCGAACGAGGTCCGGCACTCGACGCACTCGTCGAGGTGCTTCCGAAGCGGCGCCATGCCAAACCCCTCCTCGTTATCGAGGAGAAGGTCGATTTCTTCGGGGAGAAGGTGTCGGTTCACATGGCCTCCAAGCGGGTCTACGACCGGGGTTCGGCTGAGGTTTCAGGCTCGGGTGTCCTCCAGCGCCTCGCGGAGCTGGTGGCGGGCCCGATGGATGTAGGTCTTCACGGTTCCGAGGGGGAGATCGAGGGTGGCCGCGATCTCCTCATACGAACGCCCCTCGACGTGACGGAGCATGATGCAGCTGCGGTATTCGGGGCGAAGGCTGGCGATGGCGCGCTCGATGGCGCTCCCGATTTCCTTGGCCTCCATCTCCTCGAGGGCGGTTTCCTGCTGGGCGGCGATCTCGATCTGCGTGGCCTCGATTTCGGCGGCCGTGGACGCGTGCGGGGAGCCGTCCATGCTGATCGTCTCGATCTGGCGGCGGCGCAGGTGATCGATCGCGACGTTGTTGGCGATCTTGAACAGCCACGACGAGAGCTTGAACTCCGGCCGGTAGCGGTCGATGTGGTTGAGGACCTTGATGAACGAGTCCTGCGCCAGGTCCTCGGCGGTCTCGCGATCCCGCACCATGCGATAGATCAGCGAAAAGACCGGTCGTTCGTACCGACGGATCAGTTCCCGGTATGCCGCTTCTCTCCCCTCCTGTGCCAGCGAGACGAGGTCAGCGTCCGGGAGGTTCCTGAGATCGAGGGCTGGGGAGGGTGCCATGCCGAGGCGTGGCGCCGGCGCTGGGAACCTTCTCCCATGCCTGCGAGGTTGGGAAGGTAAGGAAGCCGTTCCCAAGGGTCTAGCGTGCGCTTGCTCACGGGGGATGGGTGGTCCAGTTTTCGCCTCTGATGACACTGACTGACCTCGATGCGGTCGAGGTGCGCGACGCAGCTGCGGGTGGAGCGGTCAAGCGCGATTACGTCCGCCGCATCTTCTCGGAGATCGCCCCCTCGTACGATCTCCTGAACCACCTGTTGAGCTTCAACATCGACCGGCGCTGGCGCGCGCGTGCGCT
>JAEUJK010000044.1 GCA_016794735.1 Gemmatimonadota bacterium
TGCCGTTGGATAACGCCTCATTCCACTTGAGCAGGTCGTCCATGGTCGACAGCAGGCCACCATTGCCGTGGACATTGGTGAACGGCATCAGGGTCGCGTAGCTGCCGTCGGGGCGCCGCTGGTACGCGGTGGCCCGGCCGGCCACCACCTTCTGGAAGTCGTCGCGCCACTCGGTGTGCGTCATGCCCAACGGGGCGAAGAGACGCTCCTTCGAGAACTGGGCGAAGCTCTTGCCCGAGACGCGCTGCACGATGATGGCGGCGAGGACGTAGCCCGTGTTGCTGTAGAGATACTCCGATCCCGGGGTGAAGTTGAGCTCCTGCTGGCGCGACACGAGGTGCAGGATGAGCGGCAGCGTATGCACCTGCGTGCTGGGCGGGTTGCCAACGAGCAGCAGCAGCCCCCACTGGTCGCGGAGGCCGCTGGTGTGGGTGAGGAGGTTCCGGATGGTGACGCGCGTCCCGAAGTCGGGGACCTCGGGGAGGTATTTCCGGATGTCGTCATCCAGGTTGAGCTTGCCATCCTGCTGGAGCAGGACGATGGCGGCCGAGGTGAATTGCTTGGCCACCGAGCCCGATTCCATCACGGAGCCGGCGCCTAACGGGACGCCGTACTCGAGGTTGGCCATCCCGTATCCCTTCGTCAGGAGCACGCGACCCTTCTGGCTGACCCCGACCGCGCACCCCGGCGTGGTGGTGTTCCACCGGGAGAAGATCGAGTCGACGCGGACTTCGAAGGCGGGGTCGCGTTGGGCCACCGCAGGCCGCGCGAACACGAGCGTGGTGGCCGCGAGGAGGGAAACCGGCACGGAATGGCGGAGGAGGCGTCGCATGCGCTGGTGTGAGGGCCCCACAAGGATAGACGGCGGCGCGCGTGGCATCCACATTTGCCGCGACCCCCACTTTCCGTCGTCATGCCCCGAGTCTTCTCTCGCCTTGCGATGCTGTCCGTGCTCGCGGCGGCGCCCGTGTTCGCCCAGGCGATTCCCGCGTTCGACCTCGGGACGTCGCCGCTCGAGCTGCGCGGGGACGTGCGACCCGGGACCTACGTGGCGTCGGCCGGGCGTCGGGCGATCGCGATGGGCACGGAGGACGGTCGCTTCGAGCTCTGGTCGTGGCCCCTCAAGTGGCTGCACGACTTCCAGCTCGAGTTTCGCGTCCCCAAGTACACGCAGCCGATCCCGGCGCGTGAGGTGGCCCGACATGTGTCGGTGCGTCCCGAAGGGGTGACGATCGAGTACGCGTACGAGACCTTCACCGTCAAGCAGACGGTGTTCAGCGCGCTGGATGCCCCGGCGGTGTTCATGCTGCTTGAGGTCGATGCCGTGCGGCCGCTCGAGATCATCGCGACCTTCCGGCCCGACATCCACTATGCGTGGCCCGCCTCGTTAGGTGGCCAGTACATCGCCTGGAACGTCCCGGCGAAGGCGTTCCTGTTCTCGGAGAGCCGCCGCCAGGTCAACGCCTTCCTCGGGTCGCCCGCGATCACGCGGGCCTCCGACGTGCCGGCCCACATGCTGGCCGCGGCGCCGCCGCAGTTCACGATCGGCGTGGGCGACCGGTCGCAGCAGTACACGGAGCCGCGCCTCGGCGAGCCCCCCGGCGGCAACATCAACCTGCACGAGGCCTTCATCCCGATCGTGATGGCCGGCGGCGAGATGCCGCGCGACTCGGCGCGTGCGCTGTACGATCGCATGATGGCGCCCGGGGCGGCGCGCGCCGAATGGCAGAAGCGCGTCGCCCACTATGCCCGGCTGCGCGAGTCCACGCTCCGGATCACCACGCCGGATCCGCTGCTCAATGGCGCCTTCGAGTGGGCCAAGGTCAATCTCGACGAGTCGATGGTGTGCAACCCGAACCTCGGATGCGGGCTCGTTGCAGGATACGGTTTGTCCGGGTCCGCGAGCGATCGGCCGGGATTCGGGTGGTTCTTTGGCGGCGATGCCGCGATCAACTCGTTCGGCATGAGCGCCGTGGGGCAGCGCGACCTCGTGCGCGACGGCGTGTTTCGCTTCTTTGCGAAGTACCAGCGTGCGGATGGCAAGATCACGCACGAGATCTCCCAGGGCGCGGGGAAGATCGACTGGTTCGGCGCCTATCCCTACGCCTTCTATCACGGCGACACGACGCCGTTCTGGGTGCTCGCCTTTGGCGAGTACTGGAAGCAGACCGCCGACACCGCGCTCGTCCGCGAGTTGTGGCCCAACGTGCGCAAGGCCTATGAGTGGTCGAAGAAGGCGGACTCGGACGGCGATGGGCTGATGGAGAACCCGATTGCCGGGGCCGGGGCACTCGAAGTCGGGGACCTGCAGGTGGGGATCGTCTCCGACGTGTACCTGTCGGGGGTCTGGGTCGCGGCACTCGAACGCCTGGCCCGCATGGCCGAGGTGATGCGCGAGCCGGCGCTCGCCACAGAAGCGCGGGCGATCCGCGCGAAGGCGCTGCGCACGCTCGAGCAGAAGCTCTGGCTCCCGCAGGCCGGGCAATACGCCTTTGCACTGCTGGAGGGCGGGAAGATCAACGAGAACCTCACGTCGTGGCCGGCCACGGCGATGGCGTTCGATGTCTTCGACCCGACAAACGGTGCGCAGATGGCGGCGCGGCTGGCGGGCGCCGAGATCATGACCGACTGGGGGGCGCGTCCCCTGTCGGCACGCAGCACCCTCTTTGACCCGCTGCACTACAACAACGGCGCGGTCTGGCCCTTTGTCACCGGGTGGGTGTCCCTGGCGCAGTACCGGTACTACAACGCCCATGCCGGCTACTTCGCCCTGCAGGCCATTGCGCGCACGGGGTTTGCCGAGGCCCTGGGCCGCAACCCGGAGGTGATCTCGGGACGCGTGTTCAAGCCGCTCGATACCGCGGTGCCGCACCAGTTCTTCGCCACGTCGATGGTCCTCACCCCGCTGGTGCGCGGGTTGCTCGGCCTCGAGGTGGATGCGCCGGCGGGAAAGGTGACCCTGGCGCCGCGGCTGCCGGCGCAGTGGGACTCGATGCGCGTGGACCAGATCGCGGTGGGAGGCGAGGATCGCCTGTCGGTGGTGTTGCGGCGCCGTCGCGGGGCGATCCTGGCGGAGGTCTGGCGCACCGCGGGTGATGCCGCCCGCCCGATCGACGTCACCTTCGCCCCCGCATTGCCGTTAGGCGCGCGCAACGTCCAGTCGATGGTGCCGGGGGCAAGCGCGCCCGTGCAGCTTCCGGGCGCGGTCGTGCAGTCCTCCACGGCCCGGCTGCGCGAGCGGTTGCGCCTGGGCACCAGCTGGGAAGGGGGGGTGGAGGTCGCGAGCACCACGGACGCACCGCGCGTTGGTGCGCGATCGAGTTCCCTCCGCATCATCAGTGAGCGGCTGGTCGGTGGCCGGCACGTCGTCACCATCCAGGGTCGGGCGCGACACGCGTACGAACTGCGCGTCCGTGCGGCAACACCCATTGAGCGCATCACGGTGGAGCCCGCGGCGGCAAGCGTGACGCCGCTCGACCTCGGGACGGCCGACGCATCCGGGTGGCAGTCGCTGCGGTTCACTATGCCCGCCGAGGGGGGGGACGACGACGGATATGTCACGGTGTCCCTGGTGATTGGCTGACGTCCCGGTCAGGTGTAGGGGTGGGCCGGGGTCAGCGTGTCAGTTGCACGGACGCCCGTTGGCGCTCGAAGTTCGCGGTTCACTGACCAGCACGAGTTCCCCCGACGTGCTCCACCCGGGAGACTGTTCATGAGACGCTTTGCCTGCCTGATCGCACTGGCCGCCCTCGCGGCATGTTCCAGCGAATCCACGGCCCCTGCCTCGACGGAGTCGCTCGACGACCTCGCCGTTGACCTGGTCCAGCAGTTCGACGCGACCAACGCGGCGGCGATGGACCGCGCGGGCATTGGCGGCTCCGAGTTTCCGGACAGCCTCAAACTGACCGCAGAGCAGAAGGCGAGGATCCAGGCGCTGCACGACGCCTATCAGGTGGCGAACCAGGCCGACCTTGCCGCCCTGCGCGCGATCGAGCTGGAGGTGCAGGCGGCGATCAAGGCGGGGAAGACCCGCGAGCAGGTCGTGGCGATCCTCGCGAAGGCCGAGCCGATCCGCGCGCGACTCTCCGCATCGATGGCCAAGTTGCAGGCCGATATCTGGGCGGTCTACACGCCGGCCCAGCAGGCATGGATCACGTCACGCGGCCGGGGCGATGCGTCGTGCTCCCGCGACATCCTCAAGCTCCTCACGCCGGAACAGGCACGGCAGATTGCCGCGCTCAAGGACGCCTTCGCCGAATCCGTGAAGGGGCACCTCGCGACGATCAAGGCGGTTGGTGAGGAAGCGCGGGCTGCGGCCCAGGCGGGGGCGACGCGCGAGCAGGTGAATGCGATCCTGCGCAAGGCGGATGCGGCGATGGCCGCGATCCAGCAGGCGGAGCGGCGCCTCGCGGCGGCCATCCTCGACGTGCTGACGCGGGAGCAGAAGAACAACGCCTGCCTGGTGCGGGTGCTCACCGGCGCCTGAACCGAATCGCAGAACGACCCGGGCGGCGTCTCTGGGGGGAGCGCCGACCCACCACGCACCCTCGGGAGCTTCGGCTCCCGGGGGTGTCGTGTTTGGGCGGGCGGCCTAACGCTTGCGCAGCTGCGCGGTGTTGACGGCGTTGGCGAGGTCGCCGTTGGCGAGGCAGTTCCGCACGGCCTCGGCGATCTCGATGGCGACATTCTGCTGGGCCTCCGCGGTCGATGCGCCGAGGTGCGGCGTCATGACCACGTTGGGCAGCGCGCGCAGCGCATTGTCCCTGGGCAGGGGCTCCTGCTCGAAGACGTCGAGCGCGGCCCCGGCGAGATGGCCCGAGGTCAGCGCGTCGAGCAGCGCCTTCTCGTGCACGACGCCACCACGCGCCACGTTGAGCAGCAGCGCGCCCTTCTTCATGGAAGCCAGCTGCGGCGCCCCGATGAGGTTGGCCGTCGCCTCGGTGAGCGGCACGTGGACGGAGAGCACGTCGGCCTGGGCAATGACTTCATCGAGTGCGGCCAGCCGGACATCCAGCTCCATCGCGCGTTCCGGCGTGAGGAACGGGTCGTAGACGATGACCTGCATGCCGAACGCGCGCGCGCGCTTGGCGACCTGCCCGCCGATGCGACCCGCGCCCACGAGCCCCAGCGTCTTGCCATACAGCTCGATCCCGCTGAACGACTTGCGGTCCCATTCGCCGGCCTTCATGGAACGATCCGCCGCCGGCACCTTGCGCGCGACCGCGAGCAGGAGCGCCATCGTGAGTTCTGCGGCAGCGATCGTGTTGCCTGCGGGGGCCGTGAGCACGGGGATCCCGCGTTCGCTCGCGGCTTCGACGTCGATCGTGTCGACGCCGACCCCGGCGCGGCCGATGGCCTTGAGGCGATCGGCACGCGCGAGGGATGCCCGGGTGATCTTGGTGGCGCTGCGAACGAGCACGGCGTCGGCGTCGGCAATGGCGTTTGCGAGGTCGTCCCCCGACAACCCGGGCTTCACCACGACGGTGAAGCGCGGATCGGAGGCGAGCGGCGCCAGGCCGTCGAGCGCGATGCTGTCGGCGACGAGGACGGTCCAGTTGCTCATGCGGACATCACCTCGCCCAGCGACTCCAGCACCACCTCGAGCTCCTCGAGCGTGTGGTCGCCCATGTGCCCGATGCGGACCATGTCGTCCTTCAGCTTGCCGTATCCCGAGGCAATGACAAAGCCGCGCTTCTTCATCTCGCTGACGATGGCCGAACCCGGCTTGCCCTTGGGCGCCGTGATGCAGGTGACACCCGGGGCGCGATACCCTTCCGGCGCGTAGAGCGAGATCCCGAGCTTGTCCGCGTTCTGGCCAACCCACGACCAGGTGCGCTCGGCCATGGCCGTGTGCCGCGCCCAGCGCGCTTCCATCGTCTCGCGCAGGATATGCGCGAGCTGCACGTCGAGCGCGTAGAGCAGCGAGACTGCCGGGGTGTTGGGGGACTGGTTCTTCTTCGTGTACTCCTCGAACTCGAGGAGGTCGAAGTACAGGCCGCGACGCTTGCTCTCCTTGGCGCGGGCCATCACGCGATCGTTGGCCGTGCAGAACGCGAGCCCCGACGGCAGGGCGAGCGCCTTCTGCGAACCGGTGAGCACGTAGTCGAGGTCCCAGGCGTCACACTCGATCTGCCCGGCACCCATGGACGAGACGGTGTCCACGACGAGGACCACGTCGCCAGCGGCATGCACCACCTTGGCGATGTCGGCAATCGGGTTGAGGACCCCCGTGGAGGTCTCCGAGTGCACCACGGTGACCACGTCGTACTTGCCGCCCTTGAGGGCGTCGGCGACCATGTCCGGCGAGTGGTAGTGCCCGTACGGGAGCTCCAGCTTGTCGGCGGCGATGCCGGAATTCACCGCGGCCTTGTGGAAGCGCTCGGAGAACGAGCCGTTGACGAGGCAGAGGACCCGCTCGCGCACGGCATTGCGCACGCCGGCTTCCATGAGCCCCGTGGCCGATGAGGTGGCCGTGTGCACGAGGCGCGTGGTACGAAAGACGGCTTGCAGGCCGGTGAGCACGCGGGCCATCAGCAACTCGATGTCCTTGCCGCGGTGCGCCATCATCTGCTGGGTCATCGCCGCGAGCACGTCATGGCGAACTTCAGTCGGCCCCGGCAGGAAGAACTTCCCGAACGGCGGCGCCTTCACGCTTGCGTGGCTGGTTGGTTCAACGACGGTGGTCATGGACGGTGTTGGAGGTCAGAGTCAGGACGTCAAACGACAAACGGCAGGAACAGCGAGAGCGCATCGCTAAATGTGGATGGCGCGTCCGAGCACGGCGAGCGCGGCTTCCTTCGTGACCTCGGACAACGTCGGGTGTGAGTGCACGGTGATCGCGATATCCTCCGACGATCCCTTGTACTCGAATGCCAGCACCACTTCGGCCAGCAGGTCGGACACGTTGGGACCGATCATGTGGCAGCCGAGCAGTTCGTCGGTCTGCGCGTCGGCGACGAACTTCACGAACCCGTTCGTCTCCCCCATGGTGCGGGCGCGGCCATTCGCTGAAAAGGGGAATTTCCCTGTCTTGTACGGGCGACCACTGGCCTTGACCTCGGATTCGGTCAATCCGACGGTGGCGACCTCGGGCCAGGTGTAGACCACGGCGGGCATCGAGTGGTAGTGCATGTGCACCTTCTTGCCCGCGATCACCTCGGCCGCGATCACCCCTTCGTCCTCGGCCTTGTGCGCGAGCAGCTTGCCACCGACAACGTCGCCAATGGCGAACACGCCGGGGAGGTTCGTCCGCATCTGGTCGTCGACGAGGATCTCACCGCGCTTGCCGAGCGCGAGGCCGAGCGCCGCGGCGTCGACGCCGCGGAGGGCGGGGCGGCGACCCACGGAGACCAGCACGTAATCGGCATCGAGCGTTTCCGCGGCCCCGTCCTTCTCGACGTGCACGCGAACGCGATCCGCGGCGACATCCGCCCCCGTCACCTTGGTGCCGGTGCGCAGTTCGAGGCCCTGCTTGCGGAAGATGCGGTCGGCTTCCTTGGTGATGTCGTCGTCGTTGCCGGGCAGGATGGTCGGCATCAGCTCGACGACGGTCACGCGGGCGCCGAGCCGGCGCCACACCGATCCGAGTTCGAGGCCGATCACGCCACCGCCGATGACCACGAGGTGTCGGGGAACTTCCGGGATGCTCAGCGCGCCGACGTTCGACAGGACGCGACGTTCGTCGAACCGCAGGAACGGCAGTTCAACCGGGACGGAGCCGGTGGCGATGATGACGTTCCGCGCCTGATAGGTGGTCACGACACCATCGTGACCGCGGACCTCGACGACGTTCCCCGGGCGCAACGTGCCGTGTCCCTTCGCCCAGGTGACCTTGTTCTTCTTGAACAGGAACTCGACGCCGCGCGTGTTGGCGGCCACGACGTCGTCCTTGCGGCGCAGGATCTGCGCGAGGTCGAATCGCAGGTTGTCGAACTGGAGGCCGTGTTCGTGCCCGTGCAACCGGGCGTGTTCGTAGTGCTCCGAGGACTGGAGGAGCGCCTTGGAGGGGATGCAGCCCACGTTGACGCAGGTGCCGCCGAGGGTGGCGTCGGACTCGACGCACACCGTGGAGAGTCCGAGCTGGGCAGCGCGGATCGCGGCGACGTAGCCACCGGGGCCACCGCCAATGATGACGACGTCGGGGGTCAGGGAAGACATCGATCGAAGTGAGCTGGGGAATCGTCCCCGGACGCGCGCGGTACCGGTGGACCTGGGCGAAATAAAGCGGGTGTGACCGCACGAAGCGACCACACCCGCCCCCCACACCGCAGTGTTCCGCGGTGCCCCACTTGGTCGTTGTGTCCTGCGCCCGTGGCGCCTTAGGCGGCCTTGTTGGCTCCGTCGGCGCGGCGTGCGGTAAACCGGCCGCTCCGGATGCTGTCTCGCCAACCCGGCAGGCGCGTGTGGAACGTGCCCTCGATGACCGTTCCGCGACGCATGCCCTCGAGCACGGTCACGACCTCGGCCTCTTCTCCCGGGTGGTAGTACGGCCCGATGAGGGCGACGAAGGACTCGTTGGCCGCCTCGAGCAGCTTAACGCCCGTGGGCGACACATGGCGGGTGACAAAAAACAGGAAGCGACCGGCGACGGCGGCATCGCTCGACGCATCGCGGATCAGCGTGAATGCCTCGCTCGTGCCGTGCTCATCGACCAGTTCACCGCGCCAGGTGCCGGACAGGCCAGCAACCGCCGACGGGTTGCGCATGTCGGACCGGCTGGTGGGCAGTGGCGTGAAAGCGAATCGCGGACTCATGGGTGGAAACCTCCGACCTTTCCTACGTGGCGCCGCCCGGCGGGGATTCACCGGCGCGCCGCGTACACCGACTTGGACGCCGGCGGGGGCCAAAGGGTTTCCTTCGTGACGGTCCCGTGACCGTCGCGGCTCAGTCGATCGCGAGCAGCGCGGGGTCTTCCATCAATTCCTTGATGCGCACCAGGAACAAAACCGCCTGTTGTCCGTCGATGATGCGGTGGTCGTAGGAGAGCGCCACGTACATCATCGGGCGCACGACCACGGCCCCATTCACGACCATGGCGCGGTCCTGGACCTTGTGGAGGCCCAGGATGCCGACCTGCGGGAAGTTGATGATCGGTGTCGACACCAACGATCCGAAGACGCCGCCGTTGGTAATCGTGAACGTGCCGCCCGTCAGGTCATCCATGACGAGCTTGCCGTCGCGCGCCTTCTTGGCCACCGCCACGATCGCGCGGGCGATGTCCAGCATGCCGAGGCTGTCCGCGTTCTTGAGGTTCGGGACCACCAGCCCGGCATCGGACGCGACCGCGATGCCCATGTTCACGTAGTGGTGGTAGATGATGTGGTCGCCGTCGATGCGCGCATTCACCACCGGGTACTGCTTCAGCGCGATGCAGGCCGCCCGCACGAAGAACGGCATCATCGAGAGCTTGAACCCCTGCTCCTTTTCCAGCTTGGGGTTCACGCGGGCGCGGAGGGTCTCCACGGCCGTCATGTCGATCTCGTTGAACGTCGTGAGGTGCGCCGTGGCGTGCTGCGACTCCAACAGGTGTTCGGCGATGCGCTTGCGGCGCGTCGTCATCTTCTCGCGCGTCTCGCGTCCCACCGGCGCGGCGGCCGCTGCCGGAGCGGGGGCAGCTGCGGGGGCAACCGGTGCAGCCGCCGCGGGTGCTGGCGTCGGCGCCGCAGCCGGCGCCGATGCGATGTGCGTGATCACGTCCGGCTTGCTCACGACCCCGCCACGACCCGTCCCGGTGACGTCGCCGAGTGGGACGCCCGCCTCGGCCGCGACGCGCACGGCGGCGGGTGATGCCTTGGGCGGTTCAGCGGCGGCGACAGGCGCCGGGGCCGGCGGTGCGGCGACGACAGGCGCGGGGACAGGGGCCGGCGCCGCGGGTGCCGGTGCAGGGGGAGCGACCGCGACCGGAGCGGCAACTGCTCCCGCGGTGGCGTTTTCGTCGAGCTCGCCGAGGAGTTCGCCGACCTTCACGACCTCGCCTTCACCCTTGAGGCGACGGG
This sequence comes from Gemmatimonadota bacterium, assembly GCA_016794735.1. Classification (GTDB taxonomy): domain Bacteria; phylum Gemmatimonadota; class Gemmatimonadetes; order Gemmatimonadales; family Gemmatimonadaceae; genus RBC101. Next base: position 9,996 of record JAEUJK010000044.1, read on the forward strand.
TCAGAACCCCTGCTTTCAGCGCCGGAACTTCGACCGTTACCTTGTCCGTCTCGAGCTCGACCAGAGTCTCGCCCGACCCGACCTGGTCCCCCTCCTTCTTGAGCCACCGGGAGACGGTGGCTTCAACGATCGACTCACCGAGGGGGGGGACGGCGATGGAGAGCATGCGTGGCTCGAGGCGGTTCGAGGGTTGCAACTCACGACACAGTCACGAGTTGCGGCCCAGAGAATATAACCCGCACCACGAGCCATGCGAGCTCTCACC
>JAEUJK010000063.1 GCA_016794735.1 Gemmatimonadota bacterium
CTGGGTCGGGACCGTGCCGCTGCTCCTCCTGGCGCTGCTGATCGTGGGCACGACCAACTGGCTGCTGCAGGTCACGCCGTTCATGTTCCTCGTGTCGATCGGGACCATCACGCTGATGACCTTCGCCATCGCCTCGCTGGCGGTGGGGTTCGGCACCCTGTACCCACGCTTCGAGACCGAGAACGCCGCGCAGATCCCGACGTCGTTCGGCGGGTTGATGTTCATGATGTCCTCGGTCTGCCTGATCGGGGCGATCATCGCCATCGAGGCGCGGCCTGTCTACGCGTACCTGTTCGCCCGCACGGCCGGCGAGTCGCCAGACCCGACGGCGCTCGTGCTCGGCTTCGGTGCCGCGGCGGCGGTGTGCCTGGTGGCGACCTTTGCCCCGCTGGCCCTGGCGCGGCGCCGGCTGGAGTCGCTCGAGCGTTAGGCAGCGAGACGGCGATCGGGCAGGTACCCGATCGCCACGAGCAGGCAGGCGGCCGCGATCACCCATCCCCACTGTCCGGGGATCGCGGCAATGCGGACCGTCACGCGGTCGTTGCCCTCCACGGCATCCAGCCAGGTGGCGTGCATCCACACCGGCGACGTGAAGAGCGCGGGCCGCTTGAACACGGGAGACACCACGGCGCCGCGTGCATCCACGTGCTCCCGCTGCTCCGCGCGTGCGACCGCCCCACCCGACGCGTTCTCCAGCACGAGCGCCAACACGGTGACGTTCTGCTCCACGTAACTCGACACCCCCTGGTGCGCAAAACGGCCACCGGAGACCTCGAGCATCGTTCCCGAATCGCGCGCCTGCGCCGTGACCGCGCGCAGGCTGCCGAGTCCCGCGGCCAGTGATGCGGCGGCCAGTGCCGCGACCAGCCACGCCCGGAGCACCTGGCTTCGACGCCACGCCAGCACCACACCAGTAATGCCGGCCGCAGAGCCCACGAGGAACGGGACGAACGGCGTCCCGCGACCCAACGGCAACGCGAGCCCGCCCACGAGTGCCACCGCAAACGCGACGATCACCCAACGTCGCCAGGGAATCAGCGACCAGCTGAACACCGTGACCATCCCGAGCGAACGGACGAAGCGCAGCGGAGGGGCCAGCGTACTGCCCGGCGACCACAGGACGAACAGCGTACAGGCGAGGACCAGGGTCACCCCGATGGGGGCCACGCGACCCGTCCAGGTGCGGGCGTCGCCGGGAAAGCCACGCCACACAGCGGAGGTAAGTACGGCGAGGCTCACCGAGGACAGCGCGATGGCCGGCACACCCGCACTCGAAGCGCCCCCCGTCCCAAGGACGCAGGCGATTGATGCGAGGAGTGCCGCAAGGCTGGCCTCGGTGCCCGCGAGCGCGGACGCGTTGCCGTGCACCTGGATGCGCAGGGCGAGCGCGCTCACGAGCACTGTCGCGAGCCAGATCCCGTCGCGCGCCACCAGGACGAGGAGTTCATCGCTCGTGCCCGAGGCGACCGATGCCACCATCCACGCCATGGCCTGGATCGCGGCGGCGACCAGGGCCATCAACTGGAACCGGACCACGGTGGCCGCGGTGTC
>JAEUJK010000110.1 GCA_016794735.1 Gemmatimonadota bacterium
GCGGTGCGGGCACTCGACCCGCGCGATCGGCGCTGGGTGCAGGAGTTGTGCTGGGGCACCCTTCGCAACCGCGGGATGATCGACGCGTGGCTCGCCGACCGGGTGAAGGGTGGGTTGGATCGCCTCGACCCCGACGTCGTGGACCTGCTCCGGCTTGGCGCGTACCAGCTGCGGTTCATGGACTCGGTCCCTGCCTACGCGGCGATCGGCCAGACGGTGGAGTTGGCGAAGGAGATGGCGGGGATGGGCGCGGCGGGACTGGTGAACGCGGTGCTGCGACGCCTCGATCGCGACCGCGCCACGCTCGACGCCGCATCAGCCGACGAGGACGCCATCGCGCAGCTGGCCACACGCTACTCGCACCCGCGGTGGCTCGTCGCGCGCTGGGTCGCGCGTTGGGGCCCCGACGAGACCGCGGCCCTGCTGGCCGCAAACAACGCCGAGGCGCCGCTTGGGGTCCGCCCGCTGGGTGATGCCGCCGGTCGCGACACGCAGCGCGCCGCGATGGCAGACGCCGGCATGCAGCTCGCAGACGCGCCGTTCGGGCTCGATGGCTGGGAAGTCCGCGGCGCATCGAACATCCCGGACCTGCCCGGCTTTGCCGAGGGCGGGTTCTACGTGCAGGACCCGGCCGCTGCGCTTGTCGCACGGTACGCAGCGATCCCGCAGGGAGCCGTCGTGCTGGACACCTGTGCAGCCCCGGGCGGCAAGACCATCGCGCTGGCGCACACGGCGAAGGTGATCGTCGCGGCCGACCGCGCGCTGCCGCGCCTGTCGCGCGTGCGTGAGAACGTGAAGCGACTCCGGCTGCCGAACGTGTACCTCGTCGTTGCCGACGCGACCGAGGTGCCGTGTGTCGCGGCGGACGTGGTGCTCGTGGATGCACCCTGCACGGGGACCGGCACCTTCCGCCGCCACCCGGATGCGCGCTGGCGGCTCAAGCCGTCCGACCTGGCGGTCACCTGCGCGGCGCAGCGTGAGATCCTCGAGGGCGCATCGCGCTGCGTGCAACCCGGTGGGTTGCTCGTCTACTCCACCTGCTCCCTGGAGTTTGAGGAGAACGAGGGGATGATCACCGCGTTCCTCGCGGCGCATCCCGAGTTCGTGCTGGAGCCCCCGCCCGACGGCGTGGTCCCCAGCGAGGTGTTGTCCGCCGGTTACCTCACCGTCCTTCCCACCCTCGCCGGCACCGATGGTGCGTTCGCCGCGCGGTTGCGGCGCCGGGTCACGGCATGACGGCACGATCGGCGCGCGCACAACGCTGGCTTCCATACCTCATCGCGGGAGCGTCCGGGTTCCTCGTGGCCTTCATCGCAATGGCCATCCTGCTGCTGCCGGGTGGCGGCGCGGAACCGTTGGAGGTCCAGGTGCCCACCGTGGTCGGGCTCTCGTATCCCGATGCGGAACGTCGGCTCGCGGCGGCCGGGTTGGTGGCCACGATGGGGCGTGAACGCCCCGCGCCCGACGCGCCAAAGAACACCGTGCTCGCGCAGGTGCCTGCGGCGGGCGAGACGGCCGACCGCGGCAGCGCCGTCATCCTCGACGTGTCCGAGGGCGCCGAACGCGCCACGATCCCCTCCCTCAGCGGCCTCTCGCGGGACGATGCCGCCCGCGTGCTGACCGACGCCGGCCTCGCGTTAGGCGATGTCACCGAGCAACCCTCGGACACGGCCCGCGGGACGGTGCTCGCCTCGTCACCGGCCGCGGGATTCACCGTCCCGCGCGGCTCACGCATTGCCCTCACGGTGAGCGCGGGTCCCCCGGAGATCGGCCTCCCCGACGTGATCGGCCGCGACTTGAACACGGCCCGCGGGCTGCTCGAGCAGCTCGGGTTGCAGCTGGCCCCCCTCGAGTACGACTCGACCTCGACGCTTCCCGCGGGCACCGTCGTTGCCCAGACTCCGGCGGCCGGCAGCACGGTCACCGGGGGAAGCCTCATCACCCTACGCATCGTTGGCCGCCCATGAGCGTGCGCATCGCCCCTTCGATCCTCAGCGCGGACTTTGCCCGGCTCGGCGACGAGATCGCCATGTGCGTCGAAGGTGGCGCGGACTGGATCCACATCGACGTGATGGACGGCTGCTTCGTGCCGAACCTGACCTACGGCGCCAAGGTGATCGAGACGGTGCGTCGGTTGACCAGCCTGCCGCTGGACGTGCACCTGATGGTCGTGGAGCCCGAGAAGTACTTCGAGGACTTCGTCGCCGCGGGCGCCAACGTGCTGACGATCCACCAGGAAGCCGCCCCGCACCTGCACCGGCAACTCGCACGCATTCGCGAGTTGGGGGCGCAGGCCGGCGTCGCCCTCAACCCGTCAACCCCCGTGGCGACGCTCGCGGACGTCGTCGACGAGATCGACCTGCTGCTCGTGATGACGGTGAATCCCGGGTTCGGTGGCCAGCGGTTCATCGAGCACTCGGTGCAGAAGATCGCGCAGGCCCGGGCGCTGCTGCACTCGCGCGGCCGGCCGGCCCTGGTGGAGGTGGACGGCGGCATCTCGCGGGACACGATCGCGCGGTGCTGGCGCGCCGGTGCTGACACCTTTGTCGCAGGCAACGCCGTGTTTGCCGCCAAGGATCCCCGCGCAGAGATCGCCACCCTAAGGTCGCGCTGCAGCGACGTCGCCTGATGGCCCGCGGTCCGATGGTCCTGGCCGGGCTGGCACTCCTCGGCGCCGGTGCGTGGTACGGCTGGCACGCGAGCGCGAATGCGGGCGTGGCCCCCGGAACCCCGGCCCCCGATTTCGCCGGGGCGGTCCTTGGCGATCCCAGCCAGATCAAGGGGATCGCCGATTACCGCGGCGAGGTCGTCGTGATCAACCTGTGGGCCACGTGGTGCATCCCGTGTATCACCGAGATGCCCAGCATCCAGCGGCTCTACGAGCGGTATCGCGACCGGGGGCTGCGCGTGGTCGGGATCGCCGTCGATGACCCGCCGTTTGCCGATCGCGTGGCCGCGTTCGTGAAGGAGCGCAGGGTCACCTTCGAGATCCTGCACGAAGGGAGCGGCAAGGTGGAGTTGGACTACCAGACGCGCGGCATCCCGGCCACGTACGTGGTCGCGCGCGACGGACGCATCCGCATGATCCGCCAGGGCGCCGCCGACTGGGATGCGCCGAGTGTGCACGCTGTCATCGAGCAGCTCCTCGCCGCACCGCGCCCGTGACCCTGGTGCTGGGCATCGAGACGTCGTGTGATGAGACGTCGGCGAGTGTGGTGGTGCGCGAGGCGGAACGCTGGTCCGTGCGATCTCTGGTGATCCTGTCGCAGGACATCCATGCCGTGTTTGGCGGCGTGGTGCCGGAGATCGCGTCGCGGGCGCACCTCACCGCCATCGTGCCGGTCGTGTCGCATGCCCTGCACGAGGCCGGGGTCACGCTCGACGACGTCGATGCGATCGCCGTGACCCACGCCCCGGGGCTCGTCGGGGCGCTCCTCGTTGGCGTCGCGTACGCCAAGGGGCTCGCGGCCGCGAGCGACACGCCGCTCATCGGGGTCCATCACATGGAGGGACACCTCTTTGCGACCTCGCTCGTGCATGCGGACGCGGAACCACCGTTCATCGCGTTGCTCGTGTCTGGCGGCCACACGATGCTCCTCGATGTCCGCGACTGGGGCGACTACGCATGGCTGGGCGGCACGCGCGATGACGCGGCGGGTGAAGCGTTCGACAAGGTCGGCAAGTTGCTCGGGCTGCCGTACCCGGGTGGGCCTCACATCGAGCGACTGGCACGCGACGGTGACCCGTCGCGGTTCCGCTTTGCGCGCCCCATGCTGCGGCGCGACCAGCAACCCGACGACCCGGACTACTTCGACCTGTCGTTCAGCGGGGTGAAGACGGCGGTGCGGCTGGCCGTGGAGGGATCCGCCGACCTGGACGCGGATCGCGCCCACCTGGCCCGCGCCTTCCAGGACGCCGTCATCGACACCCTCGTGGCGAAGGTGGTGCGCGCCTGCCGCGCCCGCGGGCGCACCCGCGTGGTGCTCGGCGGTGGCGTGGCATGCAACCAAACCTTAGTGCGGGCGATGGAACAGGGCGTCGGCGCGATCGGCGGGCAGGTGTTCGCCCCAACCACGCGCCTCGCCACGGACAACGCGGCCATGATTGCCGCGGCCGGGGCCTGGCGATTCGAACGCGGCGAACGCAGCCCCTGGGGGCTCAGCGCCTACGCCCAACGCGAAATCCCGGGGCTGGTTCGTTCTCGCCCGTAGGGCCCCGCAGGCTCGCAGACGGTGAGCGTACCGTTCACCTCACGTCCCGGCTCCAGTAAGTTGTCCCGAGCGGTCCCCGAGAGATCCCAAGGTCCCAAGGTCCCGATGCCCCACTCCGTCCTGCCGTTCGAGATCCCCATCTACGGGAGCTTCAAGCTCACCGGGTTCGGGATCGCGGTGTTCCTGGCCTTTGCGATCTCGCAGGTGATCTGCCAGGTGGAGCTGACGCGACGCGGACACCGCAAGGAATCGGACGCGATCCCGGATCTCATCATCTACTCGATCCTCGGGACCATCGTCGGTGGCAAGCTCTACTACTCCGCCGTCGTCACGCGCGACTGGAGCGACCTGCTCTCGCGCGCGGGGTTCGTGTTCTGGGGCGGCTTCATGGGGGCGGTGCTCGCGAACTGGATCTTCATCACGAGTCGCAAGCTCTCGTTTCCGCGTTTTGCCGACGTCGCTGGCATTGCCATCTCCGCCGGCTACTCGGTGGGTCGCACCGGGTGCTGGGCCGTTGGGGACGACTACGGACGCCCATGGGACGGCCCGCTCGCCGTGATGTTCCCGCAGGGGGCGCCACCGAGCACCGCGCTGCAGATGAATCGCAGCTTCGGCGTGCCGATCCCGGAGGGGGTCGCGCCGGAGACAGTCCTCGCGGTGCACCCCACGCAGCTCTACGAGACGTTCCTCGGCTTCGTGATGTTCCTCATCGTCTGGCGCCTGCGCAACCACAAACACGCCGAAGGATGGCTGTTCGGGGTTTACTGCGTGCTGGCCGGCGCGGAGCGGTTCGCCATCGAGTTCTTCCGCGCCAAGGATGACCGGTTCTTCGGGCCGCTCACCGCCGCGCAGGTGATCGCGCTGACGATCATGGCCATCGGTGTTGTCGTGATGGCCGTACGCGCGCGCACCGGACCGGGGCGTCCCGGGATTCACGCCGCGCCCGCCGCAGCCTGATCGTCACCGCTCCCGCGCCGCGAACAACGCGCGCGGGAGATGCCTAGTGGCGTTCCTCGACAACCAGCGACTGCTCCATCTCGCGCACCTTCTGCTCCAGCGCTTCGACGCGCCCTTCCATCACGGCCGGCGCGGGTGACGGTGGCACGGTCGGCAGGCTCACCGAGCGCTTGGGCCAGAAGGTCTTGAGCAAGGCGAGGACGAACAACACGAGCAGCAGGAGCTGCGCGAGCAGCGTTTGCACGCTGGGATAGATCCCCATGGCCTCCACGTGCGGCCAGCCCGGCAGCACCGTGATCGGGACGACATTCCCTTCCTGCAACTCGCGGATTCCCTTCCCCATGAACACAAACGCCATGTAGTAGAGGAGCGCCGACGTCGCGGCAAAGAAGGGACGGAGGGGCAACCGCACGCCGTAGCGATAGAAGAGCGTGAACAGGACCGCGAGCACCGCCGCACCCACCACGATGCCCAGGGCAATCGGCATCCCGGCGCCGTCACGCAGCAGCGCCTGGTAGAAGAGCGCGGTCTCGGCGCCCTCGCGGTACACGGCCAGGAACGCCACGACCGCCAGGGCCCGACCGCCGCCGTGCTGCAAGGCGTCGTTGACCTTCTCGCGGATGAACTGCTGCCAGCGCGCCGCTTCCACCTTGGAGATGAGCCAGTAGCTCACCGAGAAGAGGACGGCCACCGCCACGAGCATGGTGACCCCCTCGATGATCTCGCGCGTCGCCGGCAGTGCCCGCAGCACCGTCGCGAGGATCACGGCCGTCACGCCGCTGGCCACCAGCGCGGCCCCCACGCCAACCCACACCGCGCGCAAGCGTCGCCGATGCCCCGTCTTCACGAGGAAGGTGACGACGGCGCCGACGACCAGGATCGCCTCGAACCCCTCGCGCAGGATGATGAGGAACGACTGCAGGAAGTTCCCCCAGAACCCGGTGGTGGGTTGCACCAGCTCCAGGATCCCCGGCATCCCCGCCTCGACGGCATCGCGCGAGCGTTCCGCACTGCGCGCATCACCCGCCTTGATCGCCCCCTTGAAGTCGGCGAACTGGCGTTCCATCGACGCCACCAAACCGGGATTGCGTGCGCGCGCCACCGTCTCGAGCGGCTCGAAGGCGATGTAGCTGTCGAAGGCGCGATCGTCGGCGTCGCCGCGACGCCCCGCGCGCAGGGCGGCCAACGCATCGTCCATGAGCCCGACCACCCGTCGTGCCGTGGCACCGGCATCGGCGCTGTCGGCCTCGGCGGCGACCGCCGGTACGTCCTCCAGCGCGAGCCGGCGGACGTGCGCCACCAGCTGCGCGACGTCGGCATCGGACAACTCACGCGCTGGCGGCATCGCGGTTCCCGTCACGCCATTCCGGATCGTCGCGCCGATCTGGTCGTCGCTCCGATCGACGTGCCAGGCAAAACTCGACAGCTCGGCCGGCAACCGCGACAACGCGCGGGTCAGCTCACCGTCGGACATCCCGGTGACCCCATGGCATCCCGCGCAGCGCTGCAGGTACAGCCCCTCGCCGGGCGCGCTCGGCTGCGGCGCGCGCAAGCCATTGAGGTAGGCGATGACGTTCCATCGCTGGTCCGGGGTCAGCGTCGACGCCCACCCCGTCATGCTCGTGCCGACCACACCCACGGAAATGATGTTGTACATCGTGGCGGGCGTGACGCCGGACATGAACACCGGGTCGCCTAACGCTGGCGGCGGTGGCACCATGTTCCGCGCCTGTGGCCCGTCGCCCATCCCCCGCACCCCGTGGCACGAGGCGCAGTTGGTCTCGTAGACCCGCTGTCCCTCCACCGGGTCGAGCCGTCGCGTCGGCATGTCGAGCGCCGCGTCGGCACCCATCGCCTGCACCACCCGACCGTGCATGGCGCGCACAGCAGTCGGCGACTCCTTGCGACCCACCGCCTGCGACATCGAGTCCAGCATCGCGCGGATCACCTCGGCACGGTCTCCACTGATGCGCGATGCCACCACGCGCGCATCCGCGAGGAAGGTCACCGCTTCCTCGAACTCGATGTCATTGATGACCTTCCCCTGGTCGTCGACCGCGAACCCGTACTCGGTCATGGCGACGCTGAGGATCATGGCGAGCCGCTTGACCGGGCGTTCCTGCGCCCCCGCGGGGGAGACAAGAAGCAGCCCGAGGAGCAGCCACAGCGTGCGGTGGATGGCGAGCATTCGACCCATCAAGGCCCGTGCTTTCGTGGACGGGAAAATAACCCGACAGAATTTATCGGGTCTCCCGAAAAGGGCTAGCCACCCTCGACGAT
>JAEUJK010000137.1 GCA_016794735.1 Gemmatimonadota bacterium
CCCGTCCGCGTGAAGGTCACTCCCGTACCACCCGTCACGTCCAGCCGGAACTCGTTCGACGTCACGAGCGACTCCACCGAGCCGTCGGCCTTGAGGAACACGGCCGTCAGCCCCTGGTCCGCCGTCGTCAGGCGCAGCGGGCCACCCGTCACCGCGCCATTCTCGGCGACCGTCACCGTCGACGTCCCCACCGTGAGGCGCACCGTGGCCACCTCGGGCTCTTCCTCGCCCGGATCCGTCGATTCCTTGCATGCGGTCGCGAACGCGGACAACAACACCGCGACGACGACGCGCCGCGAAAAGCCAGTCGAGATCATGCGAAAAACCCCTCAGGTCAACCTGATGTGAGCGACGCGCCGCCCCAGCGTGAATCGCCGGTGCGCGTCGAGTGAAGGAGATGTGGAATCCATGGGCGCGACAGGCGCCCGTCACATCAGCGCGGGGGTGCGCGCGGTCGCGCGGCAACACCAATCGCCGCCGTGCGACATCCCTCGATTTCCCGTGATGGGGGCTGCGGATCACTGACCGCGCGATACGCGGCGTGCCCCGTAGTCGCCGGTGGTCCCGCCGACCGGAGGACGCGGCACAACGAACAGGCCTCCTGGTCGTGTGCCAGCGGGCAGTCCGTTCGCCCGGGCTCCTCGACGTGCGCCACCGCCCCGTACGCCGACGCCTCGACCTGCGCGTCGAGCGCCGGGACGACCCCAACTGCGAACAGCTGCAGCAGGAGCAGGCCCAGCCAGGCCACGCGGGAGCGACGGGAGTGCGGAGTCATGGTCACGGCGTCACGCGAACCATACCGGGCCCACGGGGACGGCGTCAATTCCTCGAATTACTTGATCCCGATCTGGCCCTTGACGGCGTCGATCAGGCGACGGGAGTCGAACCCGATCCCCTTCTTGAAGACGGTGACCGTGCGCCGGATCACCTCGGGCGACGCCGAGAGGTCGCCCTGGAGCAGCACGAGGTCCGCCTGCTTCCCGGCCTCGACGGTACCCAGGTCCTTCTCCACGCCGAGCACGCGCGCCCCGTTGCGCGTCATCACCATCACGGCCTCGGCCGGCGACAGCCCGGCCTCGACGAGGAGTTCATAGTTGCGCTGGTCCCCGTACCCCGCGATGACATGCAGGCAGCACGGATCGGAACCCGCCGCGAGCAATCCACCCGCCCGCAGGTAGGCGACCTCGAAGGCCATCGTCTTCTTGAGGACCTGGCGTCCCACCGCATCCTTGGCGTTCGCCGCGTTGTCATACCATCGCGCGACGGCCTGCGCCGCCTCGGGCATGAGGGCATCGAGCACACGTTGGTCCCGCGGGACCCGCGAGGGCGTCGAGGTCTCGTAGACCGCGAGCGTCGAGGTGAGCGACACCTTCTTGTCGAGCATCTCGCGAATCGTCCGCTGCACGTCGGGGTTGTCGACGTTGGCCTCGGCGAAGATGGCCGAGTCGCCCGCCGTGGGGCACGCATCGGGCTGCTTGTTCTTGTAGAACTCGGTGTTGGCGAACAACCCGTGCTCCAGGTTGTCGATCCCGAGCGCCACCGCTTCCCGGTAACCAACGCTGCACAGGTGCGCCGTGACCTTCACGCCGTGCTTGTGTGCCTCGTCGATCGCCGCGCCTAACGCGGCGCGGGAGATCTGGGTGTAGGCCTTGAACCAGCTCACCCCCTCCTCGGCCCAGTAGCGCACCATCCGACGGGCGTCATCGGGCCCGTCCACGGGGTGCATCGCACCGGGGCCGGGGCCGGGGCCCTGCAGGTACGGCCCGGTCACGAACATGGTCGGGCCGGGGATCACGCCGCGCTCGATGGCGGCCTTCGTGTTGAGCTCCTGGTACGAATCCGTGCTGCCCGCCGTGCGGACCGTCGTCACGCCGGCGCCCAGGAAGAGCCGCGGATAACTCTGCAGCATCATCTTCATGGAGCCGCCCGCTGCCGAGCTGTAGTACATGTGATCGTGCAGCCCCACGAGCCCGGGGATCAGCGTATGGCCGGTGCCATCGATCACCTGCGCATCGGCCGGCACCGACACCGCCCCGCTCGCGCCAACCGCGGCAATGCGGTCGCCGCGAATGACGACCGTCTGGCCGTCCCGCGGCGCCGCCCCGGTCCCGTCGATGACCCGCACGCCGCGGATGGCGATCACGGCGCCGTCGTGGGACACGAACGGGCGCACCGTCGGGCTGATCGTGCGCGGTTGTGCCAGGAGCGCGGGCGCCAGGAGGAAACCCAGGAAGAGGCGGCGCATGGTGGGATCTCGCAGTGAGGGGTGGGTCAGGGGGCCACGCTGAACATCCCCATCATCCCGGTGCCGAGGTGCTCGGCGACGTGGCAGTGCATCATCCAGGTCCCGGGATTGGTGAGGTCCAGCAGGATATCCATCGTCTCGCCCGCCGGCAGGACGGCGGTGTCCTTCCACACCATGTTCGCATTTGGCGCCCCGTTGCGCGAGAGCACCACGAAGCGCTGGCCGTGGAAGTGGATCGGGTGCGCCATGGCATGGGTCACCGTGGGATCGTTGACCAGGCGCACCTTCACCTGGTCGCCGACGCGGAAGTGCCAGTGGATCCCCATGTTCACTGCCCCCGCGTCGTCGCGCAGCGTCCAGGTCACCTCGCGCGCCGTCAGGGCCCAGTTCATCATGGGCATGGCGTCGTTCCAGTCGACTGGCATGGCGATCCCGGTCAGCATGGCCACGACCGATGGCACGACGCCGGTGAGTTGCATCCCGAGCGTCAGTGTCTTGTCTGGCGCGCGCGTGAGCGCGGCACGCAACGGCACCAGCTCGCGTTGGACGTCGCGATGCTCGCGCAACACGCCGAAGCCCGCCGCGTAGTCCGGGGTGGCCGGCCGGGCGTCCGCCACGACGGTGCCGAGCGTGTCATCCACCAGGGCACTGGTGCCGCGCATGTGGTCGAGCCATCGCACGCTGTTGAGCAGTGCATAACGACCCGCGCGCGGGAACATCACCTCCACGATGTACCGTTCCGCCGGCGCCATCACGATCGACTCGACCCACGCTTCCCGCTCGAAGTCCCCGAGGTCGGACCCCACGACCTTCAGGCGCGCCCCCGGGATGCGCAGGTTGAAGAGCCGGGCGTTGGACACATTCGTCAGGTAGAGGCGCACCACCTCGCCACGACGCACCGCGAGATGGTAGCGCGGCTCGCCGTTGACCAACAACACGTTGCCGATGCGTCCCATCAGGACGTGCGAGGCCGTGTCGGACCCGAACGGCATCGGACGGTCGCCCTCTGCCACGAGGAAGTCGTCGAGGGCCAGCACCTCCTCGCGGTGCACCCGCACGCCGGCGCGCGCGCGACGACCAACCAGGATGTTGCCGTAGAGGCCGAGTTCCTGCTGGATGTCCTCGCGGACATGCGGGTGGTACCAGTAGATGCCCGCGTCGGGGAATCGCAGGTGGTAGGTGTGTGTTCCCCCGGGTGGGACCGGTTCCTGCGACACGTGCGGCACGCCGTCATCGCGCCAGTCATGACGGAGGCCGTGCCAGTGGATCGTGCTCGGCAGGTCGAGGTCGTTGCGAAAACGCACGACCACCGAGGCGCCACGCGCCGCGCGGATCATCGGCCCCGGGGACTGTCCGTTGTAACCGTAGAGGACAAAGGTGCGACCGGCCACCGTGCGGCGGATCAGGCCCGCGGCGAGGTCGATCGTGTCCCCGTCCGCCACCTGCAGGACTTCGGTTGGGCGCCGGGCCACCACGGGACGTCCCGTCGTGTCGGGCAACCAGGGCGCCGCGGTCGGCGGGTCGTGGGCCATCGCCGACGGTGCGAGCCGCGGGTCCACGGGAGGCATCGGCCACCCCATGTCGTGCCCCGCATGCGCGCTCCCCGGCGGGGTCATCATGGGCGCCATGGCGTCGCGATGCGCGAGCATCAGCGAGTTAGGGCTGGTGGCCCGGGCGACCAGGCGACCGCGTCGCGTGCGACTCCCCGCCACCGGCTCGGCGCTCACGAGGACGCGGAAATACTCGAACGGCAGCTCGCCGAGCGGCGTCGTCCCGTTGGTGACCACCCCAAGGCGCACCTCACGTTCATGGGTGAGGTCGTACCCCCACGCCACGAGCGCGGCGCCGCCAAGGCTGGCCGCGGAGGGCAACCCCTCGAACCGGGCCACGAGATAGTGGCGCAAGGAACCGTCGGCACGGACCGCGACCCCGAATGGGGTCGGGATCGAGCGCAGTTCGAGCATGCCGCGCACGCCCTGCAGGTCGGGCGTGGCCACCAACTCGCTGCAGAGTGGCGTGGCGAACGGGGCCGTGCCAAAGGCACATCGTGGCTCGCGCCAACCAGGCGGCGGCGACTGGCTGCCCGCGGGCAGGGCGACAACCACGGCGAGCAGGAGCAGGGCGAGCCGGACCATGCCGTAATCTGCGCTCACGCGCGGTCGATCCCCACTGGACACGCCGACCGCCCACGCACATCTCACGGTGTGTCTCGACTCCTGCCTTCCGCGTTCGTCCTGGCCGTCGCCGCGCTCGCGGTGAACGCGTGCAGCCGTGCGGCGGACGTGGACGCACCGCCCCCGCTCGTGGTCGACGACCTCATCGATACGCTGCCGCCGCCCGAGCCGTCGGTGATCGAGGCCGACATTCGCTACGACCTCGATCCGGCACTCGCCGCCATCGAGCGCGCCGCGCCGCGTCGCTTCGGCGACATCACCGAGAAGCTCCCGGTGCCGGGGAACAAGCGGGCGCATTTCGCCTTTGCCGCGTCGCGTTCGCCGTTCCGGATCCGCTTTGATGGCCGCCGCGCAACGGTGTCGAGTGTGGTCGAATACGAGGGGCGCGGGTGGTACGACCCTCCGGTGGGACCCGAGGTGAGTGCGGCGTGTGGCACGAATGGCGTGCCCCGCCCGCGCGCGCGCCTGACCCTGGTCTCCGACCTGACGCTCACCGAGGCATGGGGACTCAAGGCGCGGTCCCGCCTGAGCGACGTCCGCGCGTACAGCGACAGTGTGCGCGACCGTTGCCGCGTCACCGTCTTTCGCATCGATGTCACCGACAAGGTGCTCGGCGCGACGCGGAACGCACTCGGCGGACCCCTGCGCTCCCTCGACCAGTCGATCGCCCGCCTCAACACGCGCGCACGCGTCGAGTCGTGGTGGCGCACGCTGTCGCGACCGATCCGCATCTCGGACAGCGTGTGGTTCACCATCAATCCCGCCGACGTGCGCCGCGGTGATGTGCGCAGCGACTCCGGCGCGCTGGTGATTCCGGTGCGCTTGATGGCGCGACCACGCTTCCTGACCGGGAATCGCCCGAACGACTTCGACCTCTTCACCCCGCTTCCGCCGCTCGTGCGGGGCGACTCCATCGGTCGCGGGATGCGCGTGTCGCTCGAGGCCGTGGTGGGTTACGACTTCGCGACCACCATGCTCCGCCGTGCCTTGCGCCAGAAGCGGATCGAGCGCGGCAACCGGCACGTGATCATCGAGGATGTGGAACTCACCGGGATCGGTGCGGGACGCGTCGCCCTCGGCGTCCGATTTGGCGGCAGCATGCGCGGGCGCTTCTTTGTGATCGGCACCCCGCAGTACGATCCCGCCCTGGACCAGCTCGTGGTGCCGGACCTCGACTTTGACCTCCGTACGACCGACCGGCTGGTGCGGAGCGTGGCGTGGCTCAAGGACGACGAGATCCTGGCCTTCCTCCGCCAACGTGCGCGGTTCCCGGTCGAGGAGGGGCTGGACCGGCTGCGGGAAGTGGCGGAGCGCGCCATGAACCGTGAACTGGCTCCGGGGGTGCGGTTGGAGGCCAAGCTGGACCAGGCGACCCCGACCGCGGTGCGCGCGTTTCGCTCCGGCCTTCGCGTCCGGGCGACGGCGGCTGGCGCGGCGCACTTGGATATCGACCGCGGGACGGTGGCCTCTCCCGATTCCGCTGCGCGGCCCGTCCGGCCGTAGGGGATTCCCCTACTGTGGGTAACCCCAGTGTTCAAACCAATGACCCGTCACGAAACTGGTCGCAGGACATGTGGCGCCGTTAACAGGCGCCCGACGTCAGGGTGTTGCGACGCGTGGGCGGGCGAGTGAGGGGCGCAGGACGGGGAGGGGTCGGCTGAAGGGCCGAACGCGTCCTCCCCCTTTCGGCGGCGCTGCTGGATCAGCCTTCGAGCGTGACTACGACAACCGGGATCGCGACCGCGACCGTGCCGTAGAGTGGTCAACGCTTCTTGAACTTCTCCACGATCGACGCGGATTCCTGCGGCGTCGGCCCCTCGATGGTGAAGGCGATCCGGACCTCGTTGAACAGGGTCACGTCCGGTCGCACGGGATTGCCGCGATCCACCTTGCCATAGATCGAGGCCCCGACGCGCGTGACGTTGAGCCCGTCTTCCTTGCCGATCACCTGGGCGAGTTCCACGCCGCACGATGCGACCGCGGCGAGGAACGCCTCGGGCGGGGTGATCGCCTCGCCGGGGCAGCCATTCGGGACTGGCCCGTCGATGACAAAATGGTGATTGCGTGCGCTGCACATCACGCGACCGAACGTGTCGGTCGAGGCGGCCGTGACGCGGGTCTCGCGAATGAGTGATGGGGCGGGAGCGGTCATCTCGTTTCCTTATTGAATGGCGGCGCGACCAATGGCATCCCAGATGAGCGGCAGCGTCGCGTTGGTCTGGCCGCGATACTGCGGGCGGAAGCCGTAGAGGACCACCTTCCCGCGGCCCACGCTCGCTTCCACCATGGCCGCCTTGCCGTTGAGCTTCTGCGCACCCAGGAGCCATCCCGAGAGGAGCGGATTGCCCTGGGCCTGGTAGGTGAGGACGGCGCGGGCCTTCGACGGGTCGGTGATCTCGAAGGCGGGGGAGTCCTCGAACCAGACGGCGGGCACCGGTGCGGTGTAGCTGCGGGTCATCGGGTGGTTGCGATCCACGTCCACGGCAAAGAGGGAACCGGGCGCGTAGAACTCCGTGTTGCGCACCCCTTCCAGGGCGTTCTTCACCGGCAGCTTGAAGGCTTCCACGGCGTAGAGGCTCGCGTCGTTGAAGGCGAGGAGCGTGCCCCCCTGCTCGACAAACTCGACGAGGGCGCGCTGCCCGGCCTCACCGAGGCCGCCCCGCACGCTGTCCGGATACGCGTTAGGCAGGCCGCGGGTGATCTGCTGCGGCGGGCTGTCGGGGATGAGGATCGCGTCGAACCGGGCCTTGAGGTTCCCGGCCTTGATGTCGCGGTCGACGAGCGAGGTGAACGGGACCTGGTGCGCATCGAACAACCACCGGGTCCAGCCTTCGTCCATCGAGGCCGTGTAGCTCCGGTATATGCCGATGCGGCGCCCACTCGCCCCGCTCAGCCCGGCGACCGAGTACTTCGGCTCGGGAATCATGGCGATCGCCGGCCCCGTGGCAGGCGCGGGCCCGATCACGGTCGCGACATCGACCCCAAAGAGCAGCGGCAGGGTGTGCGCGGTGACGTCATACGGCCGCTTGGGCGGGCCGCCCGGGTACTCGCGGAGGTCCGGATACTTCTGGCGCTCGAGCAGGGCCTTGGCGTAACCGCCGAAGTTCTGCTTCACCAACACCGCGTAGCTGCCGGCGGGAAGTGTCTTGCCTTCCACCGTCACCGCCTCGGTGGTCGTGCGGACCTCGACCTGCCCGTGCTGCAACGTCCAGATGAGGCGGCCAAGGGCCTGCGGATCGCGCTGGTCCTTGGCGATGACAAACGCGGAGGGCACCACGCTTTCGTTGGACCACGGCGCGTTGTCGGCCAGCGCGCGCACCCCCATCTGGGCATAACTCTCGAGCCACATGCGGCGGTCGCGCGCGGCGGCCGCGAGCATCGCCCACGAGGCGCTCGTCTGGTAATCGACGATGTTCCCGATCCCCCAGGTGCCCCCCTTCCAGACCGCCGGGAAGTTCCATCCCGCGACCTTGGCGTCGTAGCCACGCCCCGTGCCTAACGCCTGGAAGGGCATGTTCATCGGTGAGGCCAGGCGCGCGCTCGCCGTCTCGGTGAGGATGCGGACGCCACGATGGTTCAGCGAGTACTGCCGCGCGGGCGACCACTGGTCGTAACTGGCATTGGTCGCGACCCCCGTCTTGCCTTCCGCCACCAATCGCCACGCCATCTCCATGCCGAGGGCGTTGGTGCCCGCGGTGAGGATCGGGTCGATGTTCGGCTCCACCGGGTCCATGTAGGGCGGGATGAAGATGCGGCCCGCGTTGGCGCCCTGCTGGTGGATGTCGTTGACGATCTGCGGGTTCCACGGCGTGTAGAGCGAGTCCACGGTGTAGCGCGTCTCGGGCTGCGTGAGCGCGTACCAGTCGCGGTTGTTGTCGTGTCCCGTGTAGTAGTGATACAACTCCGGCGGCGAGCTCCCCTCCGCCGGCGTGTCGATGGTCGCGCGGTACCAGTTGCCCACGATGTCCACGCCGTCCGGGTTCTGCGACGGGACCAGCATGATGATGGTGTTCCGCAGGATCGACATCACCTCCTCACTGTTCCCGCGCGCCAGCCGATCGGCCAGGACAAACGGGGTGAGGAATCCGCCGACCTCCGTGGAGTGGATGCTCGACGTGATGAGGATGATCGTCTTGCCCTGCTCGAGGAGCGTGGGCAACTCGGCCTCGGTGCGCAGCCGGGGGTCCATCAGCTTGCGCTGGATCTGCCGGTAGCGCTCGAGGTTCGTGAGGTTGGCGGGATCGGAGATGAAGGCCGCGAGAAACGGGCGGCCCTGCACCGTCTTCCCGAGCACGCGCGTCGAGACGCGCGGCGACGCCTTGTCGAGTGCGGTGAAGTAGTCGGTCACCTGCTTCCACGTCGGCAGCCGACGATCAGCCCCGGGCTCGAAGCCCAGGATGGATGCGGGCGTGGGAATCGCCTGAGCCGAACTCAGGGTCGGAACGAGCGCAGCGCCGAGGACGACGGCGCGGAGCAACTGGCGCATGAACGGTGGGGTTCGTGTGTCGCGAAGGTGGCCGCGCGCACCGTCGCGGTCAATGGACGGTCCGCTGACACGGCGGCGGCCCCCAGCGCGCTCAGTCGGCGCTGCAGGCGTGCGCCACCGCGGCAATCGTGCGCTCGATGTCTCGCGGTGAGGTGCGCCAGTTCACCACGCAGATGCGCATCACGCGCTTCCCCTGCCACGTGGACGGACCAAAGAAGGCCTCGCCGCTGGCGTTCACCCGCGCAATCACGCGCTCCGTCCGTGCATCGTGGTCCGCGTCGCTCGCCCCCGGGCGCGGATCATGGAAACGCACCAGCGCCTGGTTGAGGCGCGGTGGCGACAGCAACTCCACCCCGGGAAGGGAAGCCATCCCGGCGGCGAGTGCTTCGCATTGGTCGCCGTTGCGCTCGATCATCGCCTGCACGCCCTGGCGACCGAGCTCCCGCAGCGCCGCGTAGATGCCAAAGCCGCGAGCCCGTCGCGACCACTCCGGCGTCCAGTCGATCTCGTCACGCGCCTTGTCCTCGGCCACGAAATACGAGTCGACGATCGTCATCGCGCGCCGATGTGGCTCCGGGTGGCGGACGGCGACAAATCCGGAGTCCTGCGGCACGTTGAGCCACTTGTGACAATCGGTGGCCCAGCTGTCGGCGAGGTCCATCCCTTCGACGAGCGCATCGTAGCGCGGCGAGGTCCGCGCAAAGAGCCCGAAGGCGCCATCCACGTGCACCCACGCCCCGCGGCTGTGGGCGAGTGGCACCAGGGCCCGGAAGTCGTCGAACGCACCGGTGTTGAGGTCACCGGCGTTCAGGCACACAATCGTTGGGGCGTCGACGGCGAGGGCACTGGCCAGCGTGTCCGTGGCGATCCCGCCATCAGCCTGCACGGGGAGCACGACCAGCTGTTCCTTCCCGATGCCGAGGTATCGCAGCGCCCGATCGAGGGAGACGTGGCGAATCGCGCTCACGAGGACGCGAATCGGCGGGCTCCCCGCCATTCCCTGTCGCCCCACGTCCCACCCGACCGCACGCAGCACCTGTTCACGAGCCGCACTCAGCGCCGTGAAGTGCGCCATCTGGCAGCCGGTCGTGAAGGCAAACGACGCCGTGCTGGGGAGCCGGAACAGGTCGAGCAGCCATGGCCCGGCCACTTCCTCCACCACGGAGGCAATCGGCGACGTCGCGTAGATCGTCGCGTTCTGGTCCCAGACACTCACCAACCACTCGGCCGCGACCGACGACGGCACCGCACCGCCGATCACCCAGGCGAAGAAACGCCCCGACCCGCTGGCGAGTTGTCCCCCTTCGGCCGCGGCGGCCAGTTCGTCGACCACCGTCGAGGGATCGGTCCCTGATTCAGGCAGCGGCGCCATGAAGCGTCGCCGCAGTTCCTCACGCGTGACCGTCGCGGCGACGGAACGGGTGTCCAGGGAATCCAGCCACGCCTGCGCGTGGCGGGCGGCTCGGTCGAGGGGGGCGTGAGACATGCGGTGAATGGTGCCAGCGCAGGGTGTCACCGACAACCCGATTCCCTGCGTGGCGTCGACCGCGTGGTCCCATCGTTCTCTCGGGACCGCAGCCCGGGCCAACGTGTGGCCTCGGGCGGGACTGGGGCGGCTGGATTCGAACCAGCGACTTCCTGATTAACAGTCAGGCGCTCTGCCAGCTGAGCTACACCCCACCGGCCGCTTTCGCGGCGGGCCAGTAATGTCGCCTGTTGGCAGTTGTCGTGGCAACTGCACGGGCAACGCGGTGGTCACCTGACCGGGCATCAGGCGGGTCCCGACACGCGCCGTCACCCCGCCCACCGAGCTTCGGG
>JAEUJK010000143.1 GCA_016794735.1 Gemmatimonadota bacterium
CATGCAGGTGGCGCGCAATGCCTTCCTGTCCGACCAGGCGGCGTTGACCCGGTCGCTGGGACGCAAGCTCATCGAGATGCATCTCGCCCAGCGCATGGAGCGGTTGCTGAGCAAGGACCGCATCCTCGAGCTCTACCTCAATGAGATCTACCTCGGCAATGGGGTGTACGGCGTGGAAGGCGCGAGCCGCGACCTGTTCGGGAAGGGGGTGCGCTCCCTCTCACTTGCCGAAGGGGCGATGCTGGCCGCGCTGCCCAAGGGGCCGTCGGCCTACACCCCCAAGGAACATCCGGCGCGTGCGCGGTTGCGCCGCGACCTCGTGCTCGCCTTGATGCGGCGCGAGGGGTACATCGACGGCCGCGCGTACCGGCGGGCGAGCGGGCAGGACGTGCGGGTGGCGCGTCGCGACTGGCGGGCGCCGCAGCCTAACGAGAGCTGGGCCCTCGACCTCGCACGGGCCTTCACGGACTCGGTCCTCAAGGCCGCCGGGACCCCGGTCGGCGAATTCGTGGTGCGGACCACTCTCGACCTGGCGGCGCAACGTGCGGCTGAGCGGGCGGTGCGGGTCCACGCAGGGCGCATCGAGGGCGACATCGGGTGGTGGACGGAAGGGACCGACCGCGTGCAGGGGGCCATGGTGGCGATCGACCCGCGCGACGGCTCGATCCGGGCCCTGGTGGGAGGGCGCGACCACGACCGCGGTGGCTTCAACCGCGCGGTGTCGGCGCGTCGCCAGCCGGGCTCCGCCTTCAAGCCGTTTGTCTATGCGGCGGCGCTCGGGGCGGGCTTCACCCCCGCGACGGTGGTGGACGATGAACCGCTGAGCATCCAGGTCGGGAACGACGAGTGGACGCCGGCGAACTACGGCGACGAGTACCGGGGCCCGGTCACGTTGCGCCAGGCCCTCGCCCACTCGGCGAATGCGGCCACGGTGCGCGTGTCGCGCGCGGTGGGCGAACGTCGCGTGGTGGACGTGGCACGCCGCAACGGGATCGCGAGCCAGTTGCGCGCCGTGCCGGCCGTCGCGTTAGGCGCGGTGGAAGTCACGCCGATGGAGCTCGTGACGGCGTACGCGCCGTTTGCCAACGGTGGCTTTCGCGTGCGGCCGCGCCTCGTGCAGCGCATCACCGACGCGGATGGCCGCGTGGTGTTCACCGCACCGGTCGAGCGGGAGTCGGTGCTCGATCCCGTCGATGCGTTCCAGGTGACCTCGATGCTGCGGTCCGTCGTGGACGAAGGGACCGGACGCGCCGTACGTGCGATGGGAGTGTCCGGGCCCGTGGCGGGGAAGACCGGAACGACCAACGGTGGTACCGACGCGTGGTTCGTCGGGTACACGCCCACCGTGGTGGCCGGGTTCTGGTTCGGGTATGACCGGCCGCAGGCGATGGGTGACGCCGTGAATGGTGGCCGGTACGCGGCGCCAGCGTGGGGCGACTTCTACCGGAATGGTTGGCGCGAGCGCAATCCCGGGTGGCGCGTCCCAGCCGGGCTGGTCGCGGTGGAGATCGATGCCTCGACGGGGAAACTCGCCGGCGATTGGTGCGGTGATGCGCGTCGCGAGTACTTCCGCCCGGGGACGGAGCCAACGGAACGGTGCGAAGGCTCGCGCAATCCGTTCCACTTCGGCGACCTCGTGGAGGAACTCGCCAACGAAGACTGGCGTCCGCTGGCGCGCGAGTTGAGGCGGCTGATCGAGCGCTAGTCGTAGCACGATCACAGGGGTGGGCGCGCGGGCCGCCGGGTGCCCGGGCGGCCCCTCGCGCCACCGGCGCGTCGCGCCCTTATTTCCCCGCTCCCTTCCCGCCGTCTGTGCCTTTTTCGCTCGACGACATCCGGGCTGCCGCTGACGGCATTGCCCCCATCTTTCGCCAGTCTCCCCAGTATCGCGCCGAGTCGTTAGGCGCGGTGCTCGGATGTGACCTCACGATCAAGGTCGAGACCGTGAACCCCATCCGCTCGTTCAAGGGGCGCGGGACCGACTGGTTCGTGCGCGGGTTGTCCGACGCGCAGCCGCTCGTGTGCGCGTCGGCAGGCAACTTCGGGCAGGGATTGGCCTACGCCGCGCGGGCCCGCAACATCCCGCTGACGGTGTTCGCGTCCCTCCACGCCAACCCGCTCAAGGTGGAGCGCATGCGCGCGCTCGGCGCCACCGTCCGCCAGGCCGGCGAGGACTTCGACGCCGCGAAGGCGGCGGGCCAGGACTTTGCGCGGGCCCGCGGTGACCGCTACGTGGAGGACGGGCGCGAGCCAGCAATTGCCGTGGGCGCGGCCTCCATAGCGGTGGAACTGCTCGCCACCGGCGAGTCCTACGATGCCATCGTGATCCCGTTAGGCAATGGCGCCCTGCTCGGTGGGATGGCGACCTGGATCAAGGCCCGCTCACCCGCCACCGAGGTGATCGGGGTGTGCGCCGCGGCCGCGCCCTCGATGAAGCTGTCGTGGGAACGTGGGACCGCCATCGAGACCACGTCGGCGGCAACGATCGCCGATGGGATCGCGGTGCGCGTGCCGATCCCCGAGGCCATCGACAGCCTGCGCGGGATCGTCGACGACATCCTGCTCGTCGAAGAGGGGCAAATCGTTGACAGCATGCGCCTGGCCTGGCGCGAGACCGGCCAGGTGGTCGAGCCGGCCGGGGTGGTGGGGGTCACCGCCATCGCGCGCTGGCGTGAACGCTTTGCCGGGCGCCGCGTGGCCACCGTGTTCTGCGGTGGCAATGTCACGTCGGCGCAGGCCACGGCGTGGCGCCTGCTGGACTGACCGCGGTGACGATCAGGTGGCGCGAAGGATCCCGCGCCACCTCGAGGCGTCCCCCGCGTATCCCGGAAAGACCGCCGAGGGATCTGGCGCCGCGAAGTGGCGCGCCAGCACCTCGCTGAACACGGCACGGAAGTCGGTGGTCAACGCGAGGTCGCGCCCCTCGTACAACTGCTCGCGCGCCAATCCCGGCCACACGCCGTGCACGCGCCCGCCGGCAACCTGACCGCCGATGGCGAACATCGCGCCGGCATGTCCATGGTCGGTGCCACCACTCCCGTTCGGCCGCACCGTGCGCCCGAACTCGGACATCGTCAGGATCACCACATCACTCATGCGGTCGCCGAGGTCAGCGACCAAGGCCGCGATGGCGGAGCCGAAGTCACGCAGGCGCACCGCCAGCTGCCCGGTGGCACTCCCCTGGTTCACGTGGGTATCCCACCCGCCGACATCGGCAAAGGCCACCTCGAGCCCGACATTGGCCTTGATGAGCTGCGCGATCTCGCGCAGGCGCTGGCCAAACGGGGACCGCGGGTACTCGACCCCGCTCCGTGGGAGGTACTGCTCGGGGCGCGCCGCGCGCAGCATCTTCACCGCGTCGAACATCTCCTGGCCCGAGGCGTGGACGACGTCGGCGCTTCCCGTGCGATACAGCGCCTCGAGCCGTTCGGCCGAGGACCCCCCCGCACGCACCGTGAAGTCGCCTAACGATGTCATGGCGATGGCGGCCGACGGTCCCTGCAGGATGCGCGGCGTCTGGGCGGCCATGGCCACGGCGCGGAACGGGGATCGCGCGGGAGTGCAAGCCTCGCAGGTGCCCGCGACCGCGAGATACCGATTGAGCCACCCGTCCCGCGTGCCCTTGAGGTCCGGGGTGCCACTTTCCATGTAGTCCTGCGCGTCGAAGTGCGAACGCGTGGCACTCGGCGAGCCCACGGCGACGATCGGCGCGAGGATTCCGTCGCGATACAGCGGGGCGAGGGACGACAGGGCCGGGTGGAGCCCGAACATCCCGTCCAGGTCAACGGCGGCGTCCTCCCCGCCGCGCGTGGGACGCGCAATCGCGAGGGTCGGGCGCGCGGCGTAGTAGGCGGCATCGCCGTGCGGCACCACCATGGAGAGCGCATCGGCGGCGCCGCGCTGGAACAGGCAGATGAGGACCTTGCCGCGGGCCACCCCCGGCAGCGGCAGGCCGAACGCGGTGCGACGCAGGAACGCGGGCGAGAGCCCCATCGTGACGAGGGCGAGGGCTCCGGACTTGACGAAGGCGCGACGTTGCATGGGATTCCGGAAGGAGCCTAACGACGTTGGAACTCGGGCGAGCCGATCGCGAGCGCGATGAGCTGGTCCAGCCCGCGGAGGGGTGGGAGTGGCCGGCCCGCGAGGGCTGCCCCGCGACGCGCCAGGGGGTTGCTGCGGTCCCCGGCAGCCGCGTTGCCGCGCCGGCGCATGACGCCCGTCATCGAGGGTTCCTCGCCACGGTCGTCGACGTCGGCCGCCGGACCTTCCATCAGGGGATTCCGCCCGCTGGTGAGGACCTCACGCGTCTCGGGGGCGGCCGCACCATGGAGCAGGGTGGCCACGACCCCGTCGACCTGCGCCGCCAGCGGCTGCGCAGCGAGTCGCGCGTATTCCGGCCAGGTGGAGAGGCGCGTGCCCGGCAGCCGGCTCGCCCCCACCTGCAATCCGAAGTTGATGCGGCCGAGGATCGCCCCGGTGTTCATCCATTCGTCGCCCGTTTCGGGCCAACCATCCGGTGCCTGGTGTCCATAGATGGGCTGGCCGAGCTGGGCGACGATGGCCGCGGAGAGCGCGGTGGTGTCGGGTTGGCCGCCGAGCGCGCGCACCGCGCTCACCACCACCTCGAACGGTGACTTCACCTTGGCGCGCCACGCGTCACGCGCAAAGAACTCCGGGGAGGTGACGATGGTGCGCACCACCTCGCGAATGTCACCATCGCTCTCGCGGAACACCTCGGCGGCGCGATCCACCAGGGCGTCCGGGGGCTCATCGGCGACGAACCGCACCGCGAGCTTGCGGGCGATGTGTCGTGCGGTCGACGGATGGCGGGCCAGCAGGTCGAGGACCCGTTCTCCTTCTTCCTCGCCGCGGCCCGCGGGAAAACGCTCGCCAAGGATCAGCTTCTCTCCGGCGTCGTGGGCGGCCCGGTTGAACGAGAATCCATCGGATTGCCCCGGGCGCACCCCCCAGCCCGTCAGGGCGCGCGCCACCTCGATGACGTCCTGCTGCGAATACCCGCCGTCGACCCCAAGCGTGTGCAGCTCCAGGAGTTCGCGCGCGTAGTTCTCGTTGAGCCCGCGTGGGCGTCGCTGGAGGACGCGCTCGAGTGTGGCGGAATCCACGTTGGCCACGCGCCCGCGACGCACCGCTCGCCGCGCAAGGTTGATGCGCCGCTGCTGCGTGCGGCGATCGACGAGGGTGGGGCGGGTCGAGTCGGCGACACTCTGTGTGTTGTCCAGGTAGACGAGCATGGCCGGGCTCTTCGCCACGGCGCCCAGCAGCGCCCGGAACTTGCCGAGCACATGCGGGCGGATCACGTCCTGCTCGTACGACGGGAGCAGGTACCGCATCGCCGCGTTCTTCCCCACGAACACGTTGAAGTGGTTGAGCCAGAAGTCGGCCATCACTTCATCGAGCTGCCGTTCCGCGGCAACGGCGCGCGCCACGCGTGCGGTCAGCAGCTGCGTGACGAAGGTGCGGCCCGCCCGCACCTGCGCGGCGAGGGCGAGGGAATCCTCGCGCGAAAGCCGGCCTCCGCTGGCGAGGCGTGCGAGGGTGGCTGGTGGCGGAAAGGCGCGACGCAGCTCCGCCGGGGACTGTTGCAGGTCCGGCCAGTTGGCCATGAGGCTGGCGACACTCGCGTCTCGTCCCCGAGCCGGGCGCAGCTGGTCGGCGATCCAGGCGTCGACACCGCGGGCGAGCACCTGGTCGATCTCACCTGGGCGCGGCCCGAAGGTGAGGCGGTTCACGGCGTGTATGGCGCGCTCGCGTCCGGTGAGCGCGTCTACGGACGGTTTGCCGGGGGCGCCGAGGACGAGTGCGGCCAGGAGCAGGTGGCCAGGACGAGCGAAATGGACCATCGGGGTTTCCCTGAGCAAACGGACCACGCCGTCAGACGCGGCGCCCGGACGGCACGTTAACGACCTCAAGGATGGCACCGGGCAGGCCGACACTGGTGAGGGTACCCCCCACACTGCTGACATGTCCGAGGAATCCCTGACCTTCGGCCCGGTTGCGACGTTGCGCACGGCCCGCGAGCTCGCCGATCGCATGCGCGAGGTTGGGTCCACGGCGGCCGCGGTGATGGTGGATTGCAAGGAGTTGCGGCAATGCGATGCCGCGGCGTTGCAGGTGTTGTTGGCACTGCGCGCCACCCTCGCGGCGCGTGGGGCGCTGTTTCGCATCGTGAACGTCCCTGCAGACCTCAGGTGGCGTTTTGACTACGTCGGCTTGTCGTACGCCGCCGCCTGATTCCCGTCCTTCCTCCCGACGCCACATGGCAAAGACAGCACTGGTCGTGGATGACTCGACCACCATGCGCGAGATGGTCTCCTACTCGCTGAAGGAAGCCGGCTTTGACACCCTCACGGCCGGCGACGGTCAGCAGGCGCTCGACGTCCTGCAGGGCAAGGC